>NZ_KB892162.1:0-73259 GCF_000373685.1 Streptomyces sp. PsTaAH-124
GAAGTGAGAGCGCAGCAGCGCCCGTAGACCCTCGTCATCGAATGCCACCGGGTGATCACCATAGACGTACTCGGTGATGGCACGGATGCCGTCCAGTAGCAAAGCTGCCAAGCCGATGCGCATCAATCCGACGTCAGGGGTGCCTAGTACCATGACCGGGAAGGTTCACCGGGTTTGATCGTAGAGTCTGGTCTGTGTCAGTTGACTAGAGGCAAAGTCCGCGACCTATCCACCAGTGCGGGGACGTCCAGGACGTCCTGGACCAGATCCGGCTGCGTCCCTCCATGTGGGTTCGCCAGGGGTGTCTGCGGGACTTGCAGAACATCTTGATCGGCTATGCCACGGCTCTGTCCGTTCACGGGGGCGACGAGCATTTCACCCTGTCGCCCGGTGGTCCGTTCGCCGAGTGGCTGCGCGCTCGTCGAGGCTGGTCGATGTCTTGTGGCTGGGCTGATGCCATCGAGCGGCATGCCGATGGAGAAGACCCACTGATGGCGTTCTTCCATCTCCTGGACGAGTACCGGTCTGCCTGCGAGTCTGAGCCCTGACCGTCCGCTATCGGCGTCGGCCGGCTCCAGTATCAGGCTGCGGTTTCCCTGGCCTGTCCGCCCCAGCGGATGCCTTTCTCGCTGCGGGTGCGAGCGCGTTCTTTGCGCTGGGCGACGTGCACGTCGGGGTGACGGACGTTGGCGTTGCGCCAGCGCAGGTAGCGGTGCAGGGCCCGGGTCTGCGCGAGGTGGCTGCGGTGGTGGAAGTCGGCCAGGGTGAACTGCCGCAGCGGGCCGAAGTGCGCCTCGATCGGGTTGGCCGAGGAGGCGCAGGTCGGAGTGAAGCAGAGCTCAACCTTGTTCTTCTTCGCCCAGCCGCGGATGTGCACTCCGGTATGGGCGGAGAGGTTGTCCAAGATGATGCAGAGGTGGGCACCGTCGGGCCGGGCGGCGCGGATCGATTTCAGTGCGGCCAGGCTGTTGGCGGTGCCCTTGCGGCGGCGGTTGATGTCCACAGTCGGTCGTCGCCGACGGAGTGGCAGCCGTGGAAGTAGGTGACACCGTGGGTGCGGCGGTAGGTCGCCGGCAACCGGTTGGGCTTGCTCTGCTCGGCCCAGCACGAGCCCGGGGCGGGCCGGATCCCCAGGGGCCCGAACTCGTCGAAGGCGAAGGCCCGGTCCGGGAAGCGGTCCAGCACCTGTTCGATGCGGTCGAGCTTGGTACTGCGTTCGGGGTCGGGCGACGCCTTCCACGACTTGGTGCGCCGGAAGGTGACGCCGCGGCGCAGCAGCAGACACCGTAAGGCCTCACGGCCGCTACGGATGGCGCGGCTGTGCACGCGGCGCAGATGGGCGGCGGGTTTGCGGATCGACCAGCGGGTGAAGGGCCGGCCGAGCTTGGTGGGGCGTGTGGGGGCCGTCTGGATGACGAAATCCTCGTCGTCATCGCTGAGTAGGCGGGGACGGCCTCCCGCCCACCGAGGGTCCAGGCGGCCAGGCCGATCTCGTTGAACTGGTGGATCACATCCCGCACCGTGTCCTCGTCGGCCTGGACCAGCTGGGCGATCGCTGGCACCCGGTTCCCGCCGACGGACGCCAGCAGCGTCATCGCCCGCCGGTAGCGCACCGAGTTGGTACTGCTCCGACGCACGATCTGCTGCAGCTTCTGCCCCTCCTGGTCGGTCAGTCTGCGCACCCGCACAGGCTCAGCCACCACACCCCCAGCAGTCGGAACGGACGTCACCGCGCATCCCACCGCTCCGACCACCAACCCGGCGAAACTATCTGGTCACAGCACTAGCCCTGTCTCCGCCGCCTCCACCCGCTGCCGCGCCTCCTGCACCCCCGGGTCGGACAGCACAGCCGAGATGACACCCTCCGCGAAGGCCCTGGTGGGCGCGTGCCGCTGCACAGCGTCCTGCACGCCGCCCTTCCTCGGGCGCGGTCATCACGCCGCTCCTTCCGCCGTCGCCCACTCCAGCCCGAGAGGCCGGCGAGCGTACCGGCGCAGGAACAACGTGCCTCGCGCCTCGGATACCGCGCCCGACGGACCGTGCGGCGCCGGGTACCGCCGCGGTTTACCCGACTGATGCACCGGGGGGAACAAAGGGTCATACAGCTGCGGGATGTGACTCGGGAGACAAGTCCGTACTTTCGGAAGCGTCGGGAACGGTGGGCAGGAGATGCCGCCCCGCACGGCGCAGGGCCATGAGCGATGGTGCGGCAGAGACCCGGCGCAAGAGAAGGGATCAGCATCTTGGCATCCACCAGTACGCAGCGGTCCTTATCCGCACGGCACATCCGCCGGGCTGCCAGCTCGCTCGGAGCGATCGGGGTGATCTCAGCCGCCGCGCTCCTGAGCGCACCCGCGGCGACTGCCCAGCCTACGCAGGAGTCCACGGTCATGCTGAAGGGCGGCACAGCGCCCAGCTGCATCGGACGGATCACGGGCCCGAAGGTGAAGTGGGTCCACGTTTCGAACAAGTGCGGCAAGACGATGAAGGTGAAGGTCATCATCAAGCACGACTACGACAGCTCCTGCACCAAGCTGCGCAACGGCCAGTACTTCGTCTACTACTGGGACTGGGGCACCTACCAACGCACCGTGACCTGCTGAGGAGCACGTCGCACGAAGGCGCCTCCACCCGTCCGGGGCGCCTCACGGCTTCGCGCGGTACGCCGGCAGGCCCCTGGCGCGGCACGGGCCGGGCAGCCTGTGCCCGGCCCGGTCACCGTTCGCCGAGGCCCGTTTCCAGCAGGACCGGCCCCGCCGGACGGGCGCCCGCGGGCGCGTACGTCGTGTACCTGGCAGCCGCCGCTGCCGTCGTCGGGTGCACGAAGCCAGCAGCGGCTTCAAGACGCTCGTCCAGACAGCCGTCGCGAGGACGAAGGCACCGATCATCGCCGTCGGCGGTGACATCGGCGCCGCATGTCCATGCGGTCCGTTGTCCCCGGTGACACTTCGGTCCCGGCCGAAACAACCGGACCCTAGGCTGCTCACCATGAACACGGCACCTCCCAGCATCCTGCCCGCACAGACAGTCGCCACCTACCTGGAGATCGAGCCGAGCATCCTGTACTTCGGGACGCCCGTGGTACTCCTGTCGACGGAGAATCAGGACGGCTCGTTCAACCTCGCCCCGATATCATCCGCATGGGCCCTCGGGCGGACGGTTGTGATCGGACTGGGCCGTGAGGGGCAGACCGCGTACAACCTCGGCAGCCGCCCCGATCTGGTGATCAGCCTGCCAGCCCCTGCCCAGTGGCCGGCGGTGGAGCGGCTGGCGCCACTGACCGGCCGGAATCCAGTGCCCACGACCAAGCCCGAGGGCTGCCGCTTCGAGCCGGACAAGTTCGCCGCAGCCGGCATGACCAGCGAACCGTCCCACCTGGTCCGGCCGCCTCGCGTCGCCGGATGCCCGATCCAGCTGGAGGCCCGCGCCAAGCGGGTGCAACCGGATGCCTCCGGGGATTTCGTCATCGTCGAGGCCGTCGTGTGCAAGGTGCATGCCGACTCCCGCATCGTCGTTCCGGGCACCGACCACATCGATCCCGCCGCCTGGAGCCCCCTCATCTACAACTTCCGCCACTACTTCGGACTCGGCCCGGAACTCGGCCACTCCTACCGCGCCCAGACACCCCGCAGCTCCGCAGGGTCTGCCGCAGAGCCTGTACTCGCCGACACGGCGCCCAACTGAGATCAGGCGGCCCGGCCCAAGCCGGCGGTGGGCAGATCCTGCTCACGCAGCGGGGTGAAGTCGACGTCCGGCTTGGGGTCGTACGCTTCGGGCTGGATGCCGAGTTCGTGCGTGGAGTACTCGCCGAACCGGTCAGGCCGCCCACCGCAAGCGGCGGGGGAAGGCCGACGGCCGGCCTCCGGCCTCCGGCCTTCGATCGCGAGGACTACAAGGCCCGGCACCTGGTCGAGTGCGGGATCTACCGGCTCAAGCGCAACCGCGCGGTCGCCACCCGGTTCGACAGGCTCGCCGTCCGATTCGAAGCCACCGTCCTCATCGCCGCGATCGGCGAACGGCTGTGACCGGCCTCAGCTGTCGGCTTCTCATGCCATGCTGACCGCGACCAGGTGAAAAGGTGAGGGGAAGGCCACGATGGGGGCTCAGTACTACGGCGCCGACAGCGAGAACGGCGACCGCATCGACGACCCCTCCGAGGACGCGCTGTTCATGATGATCAGCGACCTCAACGACTCCGACAACACCTTCGTCGTCGTCCAGCCCGACGAGGACAACCCCGCCTGGTTCGCCTCCGTGACCGTCCTCGATGAAGGCGGCTACGAGATCGTCCGCCGCGACACCACCCGCAACGAGAACGACGTCACCACGGCGAGCAGCATCAACGACATCGCCCGCGACCTCACCATGTGGTTGGCCGTCCGTGACTTCCCCGGACGGCCAACCAGGCAGGTCAGCGAGTTCTAGAACACGGCCTAGACGAGCATGCCTTGTCGGCTGCCACCGCCCCCGGGCGGGTGCGGGCGCCTGGGACCTGCGGCGCGAACCCGGCCCAGTACCACCGCCCCGGCCGCCGCCCCTGGGTGACCGCCCGCCGCGGCACCGCCGGCACCGGGAGATCCGAGAGGCCGGTCCATGCCCTGATGTGTGCCTTGCTGCCGCTTGCTCTCACCTCTCGCGCAGGCGTGCCGCGGCGACACGTCCGGGCCGCATGATGCGTATCTTGTGGCTTTCGCACTTCGGGCAGCAGGGCGACTGCAGCGGCGAGGGCACCCGCCTTTCCTCCAGACGGTGGGCGGCGCTGATCCGGGCGTGTTCGTCCACCGTGACGTCGATGTCGTACACGCCCTCCCAGCCGTGCCCGCAGTCGAGGCACGTGAAGGAGTCTGCACGCTGGACATGCTCGGAGTGCATCAGACCTCCTTGTGAGACGGTTCCGTACACTTCACGCCTACCCCATTTTGCACAGTGCAAAATGGGTGGTGCGGTGGGTTTCAGGCGGCTGTGTGCACGGCTCGCAGGGCGCTCTGGTGGCTGAGCCAGCCGACGGGTACGGCGCGTGCGGGATCCAGGACCGGCAGTCCTGTTCCCGCCGCCGAGAGCAGGGTGTGCAGGGCGTGGGCGAGGGGTTCGTCGGCGGTGACCGGCGCGGGTGGTTCGGTGAGCTGTCCGACCTCGGCGGGCGCTCCCTCGGGTTGTTCCGCGAGTGCTTCGGCGACCGCTTGCGCGGTGACGACGCCGACGTAGTTCCCGGCGCTGTCGAAGACGGGGAGGGCGCCGTGGCCGGAGCGGCTCAGCAGGTCGGCCGCCTCGGCCAGCGGAGTGGAGGCGGGCAGCGGTGCGGGCAGGGGGCCCATCACGGCGCCGACCCGCTGGCCGCCGAGCCGCGCCCCGCGCGCGGGCCCTTCGAGATCGATGCCGCGGCGGTGCAGTTTGAGGGTGTAGACCGTGCCGTGGGACAGGAGGTGGCTGACGGCGGTGGCCAGCACGATCGCCAGCATCAGCGGCAGGATGATCGAGTACTCGCCGGTCAGTTCGAAGAGGATGACCACGGCGGTGATCGGCGCCCTGGCCGAGCCCGCGAACACGGCTCCCATGCCGACCAGGGCGTACGCGCCCACCGCGCCCGCGGTGCCGGGCAGGAGGTGGTGGACGGTGATCCCGTAGGCGGAGCCGAGCATCGCGCCGATGAAGAGGCTGGGCGCGAAGACCCCGCCCGAGCCGCCGATGCCGATCGTGAGGCTGGTCGCGAGCATCTTGCCCAGCATCAGCAGGAGTAGGAAGCCTACGGCGTAACCGCCCTCGGTCGCCTTCTGGAGCACCGGGTAGCCGACGCCGTACATTTGCGGCAGGGCCAGCAGCACGAGGCCCAGCAGCAGTCCTCCGGCCGCCGGGCGCAGCCACTCCGGGCCGCGCCAGAGCCAGTCGCAGGCGTCTTCGACCAGGTAGAGGAAGCGGGCGAAGCCCACACCGACGATCGCGGCGGCGATGCCGAGCAGGGCGAAGAGGCCGTACTGCGCGAGGTGGTCGACGTGGAAGTCCGGGAGGCTGAGGAAGGCGCTGTCGCCGAAGGCGGCCCGGCCGATGACGCTCGCGGTGACGCTGGCCAGTACGGTCGCGCCGAACGCCTCCGCGGTGAAGGTGCGCAGGATCAGTTCCATGGCGAAGAAGACGCCGGCGAGCGGTGCGTTGAAGGTGGCGGCGATGCCGCCGGCGGCGCCGCACGCGACGAGGAGTCGCATCCGGCCCTCGGTCACCTTGAGGAGGCGGCCGAGGGTGGAGCCGAGCGCGGAGCCGATCTGCACGATCGGGCCCTCCCGGCCCACCGAGCCGCCGGAACCGATGGTCAGGGCCGAGGCGAGCGTCTTGACCACCGCTACCTTCGGGCTGATCCGCCCGCCGCGCTGGGCGACCGCCAGCATCACCTCGGGCACTCCGTGCCCGCGCGCCTCCTTGGCGAACCGGTTCACCAGCGGTCCGTACAGCAGTCCACCGATCACCGGGGTGAGCAGCACGAAGTACGGGCCGAGCCAGGGCAGGTGAGGGTTCGCCGTGCCGGGAGCCGCCGCGTAGTCGCCGTGGCCGGTGAGCAGCCGGGTGAAGGTCTGGATGCACCACCGGAAGACGAGGGAGCCCGCTCCGGCCCCCGCCCCCACGATCACCGCGAGTGCCATCGGGATCCAGGGCGCCGCTCGCATGCCGACCGCAGGTCCGCCCGGCGCCGCGGGGCGCTGTCCCGTCTCGTGGGCCGGTCGTCTGTCCTGCATGGCTGCCTGGGTGGGCCGCATCACTTCCCCTTCCTCACGTTTGCATTATGCAAAACATGTCAAGAGGGCCGCACCGCGGGTGGGCCGGACTCGGAGGAGGGAGGAGCTCCGACGTCACATGGCTTCTCTGATCCCGGAGTGGATCAGCCAGGCGTGCACCCGGCACCGCAGTGCGAGACACCGACCGCGGTCGTCGCGTAGTCGGGCTTGCCGGGCGGGTCACCGCGTTCCACGCGCCGACGAAGGCGGCGGCTTCGTTCTCCGTAGCCGCGCGGGGTGGCGGCACCCCGCCGCTCACCCGCACCCGGCCGGCGCCCTTGTACGTCGGTCGAGGAACCGTGTCAGCCTCGTCACCGCCTCGGTGAGGATCTCGGTCGGCGGGAGGGTGACGACCCGCAAGTGGCCGGACGGCACCGGGCCGAGACCGGAGCCCGGAACAACCAACAGCCCTACCTCGCACAGCAGTTCGTCGGCCAGGGACGCGTCGTCCCCCAGCCGGTACCGTCCGCGGTCGATCCCCGGGAACGCGTAGAAGGCCCCGTGCGGCTTGACGGTCCGCACGCCGGGGAGGTCGTCGAGCAGACGGCACAAGTGGTCCCGTCGTCGGCGCAGTTCGCCTCCGGGGGCGGTCAGGGCGGTGGTGTCGTCGGCGCGCAGCGCGGCTTCCACCGCGTGCTGGGCGGGAACGCCGGGGCACAGCCGCAGGGACACGAGCGTGTCCAGTGCGGAGGTCAGGGCGTTGTCGCGGGCGGGGCAGCCGGTCAGGACCAGCCACCCCACGCGGTATCCGGGGATGCGGCCTCGCTTGGAGAGGCCGCCGAACGTCAGGCAGGGGACGTCCGGGGCCCGGGTCGCGAGCGGAGTGTGCGGGGTGCCGTCGTACAGGAAGTCGGCGTAGATCTCGTCCGCCAGCAGCACCAGGCCGTGGCAGCGGGCCACTTCGGCGATGGCGTCGAGGATCTCGGGGGGCCAGACGGCGCCGGTGGGGTTGTTGGGGTTGATGACGAGCAGGGCACGTGTGCGGTCGGTCGTCCTGCGTGCGATGTCCGCCGGGTCCGGGAACCACGCCGACGCCTCGTCGCACCGGTAGTGCACGGGCGAGCCGCCGGCCAGGACGGCGGAGGCCGTCCACATGGGGTAGTCCGGTGCCGGGACCAGGATCTCGTCACCCGGGCCCAGCAACGCGTGCAGGGACAGTGCCGCGAGCTCCGACACGCCGTTCCCCAGATAGACATCGCGCGGGCGGACCGTACCGAGTCCTTTGGCCCGGTAGTGGCGGGCCACCGCTTCCCGCGCGGCCGGAAGTCCCTGCGCGGCGCTGTATCCGCATGCGCGGTCCAGGTTGTCGCGTACGGCGCGGACCACCTCGGGGTCGGGGGGCAGTCCGTACGCCGCCGGGTCCCCGAGGTTCAGCGCGAGGACGTCCTTGCCGGCCGCTCGCATGCGTTCGGCCTGCGCGGCCAGCGGTCCGCGCAGACTGTAGGAGATGCCGGACAGTTTCGGTGACGTGCGGATGTCGGCGTGGCGGGTCATGAGGGGGCCTCGCTGGGAGTCGGGGCGAGCGCGGGCGGGGGCGGCGGCGGAGCGCGGTCATCGCAGGGCGTCGGGCGGCGCCAGGAATCCCGTGCGCCGGAACTCGCGCAGATAGGTGTCGAGGAGTCGGGCGTCGACGGGCGGGCAGACCAGTGCGCTGTCGGCGAGCGCCGCCTCCGCGTTGCGGCGGCCGAAGGAGGGGAAGACGCCGTCGGTGTACATCTGCTTGACGGAGACCTCGCTGTCGTGGGCGGGTTCGGCGAACATCGCCACGTACGGGGCCATGGGGTGGTCGGGCAGCCGGGCCGTCAGGTCGGCGAGCATCTCCGTCCACGCGTCGTAGGAGACGGTCCGGATCTCGTACCCCATGGCGATCAGGCGTTCCACGAGCAGCGGCAGCCGGGCGTCGCGGGGGTTGGTGAGGTGGTAGACCCGGCCGTCGGGTTCCTGGTGGGTGATGATGTGGGTGATCGCGTCCGCCGTGTGGTCCACGGGCACGAAGTCGAGCGGCAGGCACATGTCGGGGGCGAGTCCCGTCTCCGCGATGGTGCGGAACAGGGCGCACATCATGGTGTC
The DNA here is from genome assembly GCF_000373685.1 of Streptomyces sp. PsTaAH-124. Taxonomy (NCBI): domain Bacteria; kingdom Bacillati; phylum Actinomycetota; class Actinomycetes; order Kitasatosporales; family Streptomycetaceae; genus Streptomyces; species Streptomyces sp. PsTaAH-124. The sequence goes on from NZ_KB892162.1 coordinate 8,835, forward strand.
CGTGTTCCAGATGCCGCGGTCCACGGTGCCGGTCACCTCGTAGGGGCGGTGGACGGCCACGGGCAGTCCGCGCCGGCCGGCCTCGGCGACGAGGCGTTCGGCGACCCACTTGGTCTCGGGGTATCCCAGGGACAGCCGGTCCGCGTGGTCGAGAGGTGTGTCCTCGTCGACGTGGCCGACACCGGCGGTGCCGAATCCGGCGATCACCGCGATCGTGGAGATGTAGTGGACCGGTTTGGTGGTGTGCCGGTCCGCCAGTTCCAGTACGGTGCGGGTGCCGCCGACGTTGACCGGGGCCAGCGCGCGGTAGGGGTAGGCGAAGTTCACCCGGGAGCCGCAGTGCACGATCAGGTCGGTGTCGCGGGCCAGGCGGTCCCATGCGGGGTCAGCCAGTCCGAAGTGCGGCTCGGCCAGTTCGCCGGGCACGGGCACGACATGGTCGAGCAGCGGTTCGGGATCCACTCCGTAGCGTCGCATCCTGGCGGCGAGCCGTCCGGTGGCCTGGGCGGGACCGTCTGCCCGGATCAGGCAGTGCACCCGGTCCACGCCGCCGCGGATCAGCCGGTCGGTGAGGTAGACCCCCAGGAATCCGGTGGCGCCGGTCAGCAGGACCTGGCGGGGCGCCCGGGGGTCGCCCGACCGGGGTGCGCGGTAGCGGAGTTCCGGGGCGAGGTGGCTCTCGGCCGTGAAGTCGGTCTCGGCGCGCTCCGGTTCCTCGCGTCCGGCGAGGAGTCCCTCCACGGTCATAGCGAATTCGCTCAGGGTCGGGTCGGCGACCAGACTGCGGATCATGGCGCGTCCGGACCCGGCTCCGGCCTTGAGCCGTTCGCGGACCGCGGCGGTGATCTGGGTGGCGCGCAGGGAGGTGCCGCCCAGGCCGAAGAAGCGGGCGTCGCGCCCGACCGCGTCGAGCCCCAGCACGTCGCGCCACACTCCGGCGAGGATCCGCTCGGTCTCGCCGCGGGGTGCGTCGTCCTCGTCGGCCGGCGCGGGTGAGGTCAGTGAGGCCAGCGAGCGGCGGTCGACCTTGCCGCTGGACGTGAGGGGCAGCGTGTCCACCACGGTGAGGCGCGTCGGGACCATGTAGGTGGGCAGCCGGTCACGCAGGTGCTCGTGCAGTCGGCGTACGAGGGTGTCGCGCTGTTCTCCGGAGGGCGCCACGACAGCGGCGACCAGCCGCTCCCCCGCGCCCTCGCCCACCACGTCGACGGCGGTCTGCTGCACGCTCGGGTGCGCGGACAGCACCGACTCGACCTCGTCCAGTTCCACGCGGTAGCCGCGGATCTTCACCTGCCGGTCGCGCCGCCCGAGGAATTCGAGCGCTCCGTCCTCGCGCCAGCGCGCCAGGTCACCGGTGCGGTACAGCCGTCCGCCCACGGGGCCGGGGCTCCAGTGGTCCGGCACGAAGTGTTCGGCGGTCCGCCGCGGGTCATTGAGGTATCCCAGGGCGACGCCGTCCCCGCCGACCCACAGCTCGCCCGTCTCGCCCGGTGCCGCGATCTGGCCGTCCTCGCGCACCACATAGGCGGTCGATCCGGGGACCGGCACGCCGATCGGTACGTTCTCGGCCCGAGCCGGCAGGTCGTGCACCCGGTGCACGGTGGACAGGGAGGAGTTCTCGGTGGGGCCGTAGCCGTTGAGCAGGGTGCGGGGCCGGCCCTTCTCCAGCACGGAACGCACCGCGCGGGGGCTGAGCACGTCACCGCCCGCGATGAGGCAGCGCAGTCGGGAGAACATCTGCGGCGCGATGTGGGCGTGCTGGTGGAAGAGGCCCGCGCTGAGCCACATCACGCTGACGTGCCGGTCGCGCAGTACGTTCTCCAGGGTCTTCGGGTCCAGCAGGTCCCCGTCCTGCGCGAGGATCAGGCAGGCGCCGTTCGCGAGGGTGGAGAAGACCTCGAAGCACGAGACGTCGAACGTCAGGTCGGTGGTTGCGAGTACCCGGTCGTCGTCCAGGACGCGCAGGTCGCCGGGTCCGCGGGCCATCCTGGTCTGACCGCGGTGGGGACACATGACGCCTTTGGGGGCGCCGGTCGATCCGGACGTGTAGATGATGTAGGCCGCCTCACCGGCGTCGCGTTCCTGCCACCACCGCGGGTCGGCGTCGGCGGATCCGGCGAACAGTTCGTCTCCGGCGACGGCCGTCGTCCGTTCGGGCGTCTCCACGGTGTCGTCCGTGCGGTGGACGGCCAGGTGTGCGCGGGCGTCCCGCAGGATCCGGTGCGTGCGCTCGGCGGGCTGGTCCGGGTCGAGGGGGAGGTACACCCCGCCCGCGTGCAGGACGGCCAGAAGGGTGGCCACGGCCTCCGGGGACCGGGGCATCAGTACCGCCACCACGTCCCCGGCGCGGACTCCGCGGGCCCGCAGTCCGGCGGCGCCGCGCCGGACCCGCGCGGCCAGTTCCCCGTACGTCCAGGCCCCGTCGGCCCATTCCACCGCCGGTGCCTCGGGGCGGGCGTCGGCCTGTTCCGTGAACAGGGCGGGGATGGTGGCGTCCCGGGGGTAGGCGACGGACGCCTGGTTCCAGCTGCGCGCGTGCCGGGGCACGGAGTCGGGAGTGGGTGTGTCCTGGGTGGTCATGACGACTGCTCCTCGGTACGGGAGTTCGGGTGTGCCGCGTGTCGCCTGCCCGGTCTCCTCCGTCACGGGGGTGTCGCCGGGGCGGAGGAGACGCGGACGCGGACGCGGGCGGGGGTGACGCGCGGGTTGGGGGCTACGCCTCCCGCCGTTCGGCGACGATGCTGTGCACCGACGCCCGGCGCTGGAGCAGGGCGGTGGCGAGTTCCGCGGCCATGGCCCTGATCGCTTCGAGGGGCGGGCTCGCTCCGTGCGGGAAGTGCGTGTCGATGTTGCTCTTCAGTTCCAGCACCCAGCGGGCGGCGTCCTCCGGTGACGGAAGCGGGCGCTCGTCCAGGACCCGGAATCCGTTGTCCCGCAGGACCTCGGTGACATATTTCAGTGACTTGCGGTGGCCCAGGGCGAGATGATCCTCGTTCAGGGGCAACTGCTGCTCGGCAGCGAGGACTTCCTCGCTGTAGAGCGTCTCGGAGACGACGAGCAGTCCCCCGGGCCGCATGCGCCGGGCCAGTGCCTCGGCGGCGCTCTCGTACACCTGAGGGGGGAAGTGGGTGATGGCTCCCCGGGCCAGCACCAGATCGTAGGGCCGTGCACCGTCGGGCAGTCCGGCGATGTCGGCGGCGTCGCACAGATAGAGGCGGATCCGGTCGGTTCCGTCCGACTGCCCGGCGCAGTAAGCGAGTTGTTCGGTACTGATGTTGATGCCGTCCAGCCGGGGGCAGTCGGGGAAGTCGGCCGCCAGGTGTCGCAGCGTGGCGCCCCAGCCGCATCCCACGTCCAGGATGCGCCGCGGGGCTGGGTGCCGGAGCCCGAAGGCGCCGGCCACCGCGAGCTGGCACCGCAGATGCCTGAGGCCGGCCTCGTCGAGGGACACCGGACGGGGCGAGTCGGGGTGGCCGAAGACGCCCCACTGGAAGTGCAGTTGCTCCCCGAGGACCTTCTGCCAGTCACCGGGCGCGTCCTGGTAGGCACGGACCACGTGGTCACGGAAGGTGTCGGCGTGGCCGCCCGGCACCACCTCGTACCCCGGACCGGCGACGGGGCTCACCGGTTCTCCTTCCCGGGTGTGCGCCGTCCCGTGGCCGCCTCGGCGGACGCGACCCGCCAGGCCGCCAGCAGCGAGTCCGCGACGCGGCGGGCGTGGAACAGGGCCCCGCTCGGGTCGTCGCCGCGGTCGAGACCGTCCTGGGTGACCGCCAGGGCGAGTTTGTTCAGCGCGTCGTCGCCCGGGTCGTCGTAGTAGTCGATGAACTCCTGCGGGGCTTCCGCGTCGGTGTCACGCAGGCGTCGGGCGACGGCGGTGGCACCGGCGTAGTAGACCTGCATGTCGGTGTGGGCCGCCAGGGCGGCCGCCGCCTGGCTTCCGGACGACGCGACCCAGGAGACCGCGCCGTGGAAGGAGTAGGCGCCGAGTTCCGTCGACCAGTCCGCCAGATCCGCCTCGTCCATGTGCAGCGACCGGCCGACGTGCAGCAGCTTGGGGGTCGCCTCGCGGACGACGCGGCCCAGCCTCAGCCAGAGTTCGGCGGCGGGATCATGGGGGAACCGGCTCAGCAGGGTTCCGTACGCGACGAGTTCGACCGCGTGCGACTGGTACTCGATCTGGACCAGGCGCCGCAGCGGTTCGACGGTGCCGGGGCCGGTCACGGGCGTGCGGGTGAGCGGACTGCCGGGTTCCGTGGCGGCGACGGACTGCCGGACCTGGTCGGCCAGGGACTTGGCGTCGACGTGGGTGCGGGAGGACATGTGTTTCCCTTCTGTCGGTGCGCTGGGGTGTCGTTGTCGTGGGGGCGGAGGCTGCGGCTCACGGCGCGGCGGGCGGGGGCCCGGGTCGAGCGGGCGGCGGAGGGCGGTCGCTCCCCTGCGCGGTACGCGGCCGGGCGCACGGCGGGACATGGGGCGCGGCCGCCTCGTCCGCGTCCTCCTCGGGGTCTCGGGCCGGGCTGCGGGCTTCCGGCCGGGCGAGCCGCGCCAGCAGACGGCCGCGGTCCGCCTTTCCGCTGACCGTCAGCGGCAGATGCGGGACACATACGATCCTGCTGGGCACCATGTGGTCCGGCAGACGGTCCCGGGCGTGCTCGGACAGGCGCCGGACGAGTGCGGTGGACTCCGCCCCGGGGGCGCCGACCACGACCGCGCCGAGGTGTTGTCCCGGCCCTTCGCCCAGTACGCCGACGGCGGCCTCCCGGACGTCGGGATGGGCGGACAGCACCGCCTCGACCTCTCCGAGTTCCACCCTGAAGCCCCGCAGCTTCACCTGCCTGTCCTTGCGGCCGTGGAACTCCAGTACCCCGTCGGCCCGTCGGCGGACGATGTCGCCCGTGCGGTAGAGCCGGGCCCGCGCGTCACCGCCGAAGCGGTCGGCGACGAAGCGCTCCGCGGTGCGTCGCGGATCGTTGAGGTAGCCGAGCGCCACGCCGTCTCCGCCGAGCCACAGCTCTCCCTCCTGGCCCGGTGCGGCGAGGCCGCCGTCCGGGCGCACCACATGGGCGGTGGTGGCGGGCACTTCGGTGCCGATGGGCACCAGTTCGGCGTCCTCGGGCAGCTCACGCACCACGTACGAGGTGCTGATGACACCGTTCTCGGTCGGTCCGTAGCCGTTGACCAGGGTGTCCGGGGCGCCGTGGGCCAGCACGGCGCGGACCGTGCCGGGGCTGACCGTGTCACCGCCGACCATCAGGCAGCGCAGACCGGAGAAGAGATGCGGTGCCGTCTGCGCGTGCACGTGGAAGAGTCCCGCGCTGAGCCACAGGGTGGTGATGCGGTGGTCCCGCAGGCTCTGTGCCAGTGCCTCGGTGTCGAGCAGGTCGCCCGGCTCCGGCAGTACGAGGCATGCTCCGTTGAGCAGGGTGCAGAACACTTCGTAGCACGAGACGTCGAACGCCGGGCTGGCCGTGGCCAGCAGGCGGTCACCGGGCCGAGGCACCGCCGGATGGTCCGCGGTGACGAAGCGGACCAGTCCCCGGTGGGAGCACAGCACACCCTTGGGGACACCGGTCGAGCCGGACGTGTAGATCAGGTACGCGGCATCGGTCGCCGCTGTTCCGGCGGGCCGGGACACGCCGGACCGGGGCGCCTGCGCGCGGTCCAGGTCGCGGGTGGTGACCCGGGCCACGGGCGGCACCGGCGGGGGGACCTCGGTCTCCGGTGCGGTCACGAGGCACTTCGGTGACGCGTCCTCGACCAGGGTGGCGAGGCGGTTGCGCGGGGTGCGGGGATCGATGGGCAGGTAGACGGCGCCCGCTGCGAGAACGGCGAGCACGGCGGTCACCCACGGCGCGGAGGGTTCCAGCAGCACGGCGACGACGTCACCGCGCCGCACCCCGCGGGCGCGCAGGCACGCGGTGGCACGGCGTGTGCGCTCGTGCAGTTCACGGAAGGTCCACCGGTCGTTCCCCCGGACCAGGGCGACGCTGTCCGGTGTCTTGCGTACCTGCTCGGTGAAGAGTTCCGGGAGGAGGGCGTCACGCGGGTAGCCCGCGCCTGTGTCGTCCCGCGCGGGGGCACACCCGTGCGGTGCGAGTTCGGTGGAGGGCATGGTCGGTCCCTTCTCGTGCGGCGGATGAAATGCGGGGGGGAGGGGGGAAGGAGGAGCGAGCCGGTCACCCCGTGAGTACGACTCTCCCGGTGCGCCCCGGGCGCCGAGTGCGGCACAGCGCGGCACGGAAGTCGGCGAGGTCATGGTGTTCCGCGACCTCCAGTCCGGGCAGGCCATGCGCCACGGCCGCCTCGACCTCCCCGGTGAGCCGCCGCGACTCCTGGCCGTCCAGGCGCTTCATGCCCTCGGGAAGCCAGAAGCCGCGCAGGGTCACCTGGCGGAAGACCAGTTCGTCGGGGGACACACGGATCGGGCTGCCGGAGAGCATGCCGTAGGAGAGGAACTGCCCGCCGGGGCGGAGGCAGCGCAGTGCGGCGGTGCCCATGGCGCCTCCCACCGCGTCGAGGACGGCGTCCACCCGGCGCTGACCCGCGACGGCGAGCGCCGTCCCGGTCAGCGTGCGGGTCGAGGTGGCCAGTACGGGCTCCGCGCCCAGGTGCGCCAGCGCGCGGGCCTGCTTCGTGCGCCGGACCACGGGCAGGCAGCGGATGCCGCGGGCGCGGGCCAGGTGGACGGTCATGCGGCTCACCGCGGAGGCGCCCGCGGTCAAGAGCAGCGTGTCACCCCGTTCCAGGGCGGTTTCGCGAAGCAGCAGAACAGCGGTGTACGGGTTCACCGTCAGCTGGCAGCCGACGTCCAGGGGAACGCCGTCCGGGAGGGGGAACACGTCGCTTTCCGGCACACATACCTCTTCCTGCCAGGTCCCCGTGGCCGAGACGGCCACCCGGGTCCCGGGGGCCGGTCCTCCTGTCCCCTCGCCCAGTGCCTGCACGGTGCCCGCGCCCTCGAAGCCCGCGACGGCCCAGCCGCTGCTTCCGGCGCCGTCGCCCTGGTGCGGGGTGAAACATGCCTCCCGGCCGTAGGCCCCCCGCACGAACAGCAGGTCCGAGGGATTGACCGGGCGTGCGGCGAGCCTGATCCTCAGGTGGCGCGGGCCGGGTTCGGGGCGGGGAAGTTCCGCCATGCGCAGGACGCGGGCGGGATCGCCGTATCCGCTGAAGGCCAGAGCGCGCATGGTCAGTCCGCCTCGTCGGCGAGACACCGGCACAGGGCTTCGCTCAGGGAGCCGATGGTCTCCCGGCCGCTGTGCACCACGTCGTTGACGAGCACATGGGCGGCATCGCCGTCCCGTAGCGCGTCGGCCAGTTGCTCCGCCGAGCCGGCACCGCCGGAGGCGATGGCCGGGAGCCCGGACGCGTGGGCCATGGCCCGGGTGAGGTCCAGGTCGTAGCCGCTGCCCGTGCCTTCGCGGTCCACGCTGTTGGCGAGCAGGGCGCGCACCTTGAGATCGCCGAACCGCCGGGCCACGTGCAGGGCGTCCACGGTGGTGGGGGTGGCGCCGCCGTCGACGAGGGTGTGCCAGCCGTGCCGCCGGTCCCCCGAGCAGTTGACGACGCCCATGAGCCGCCGTGGCCCGATCAGCTGGGCCGTCTGTGCCACGCGGTCGGGTTCCGCGACCATGCTGGTGCTGACCGAGACCGCGGTCGCGCCCGCCGTCAGTATCTCCGCGCAGGTCCGGGGCGAGGGCAGGGTGCCGTGCTGCACGGAGACGAGCAGGTCGAGACCGGTCGCCTTCAACTCGCCCAGGAGTCCGGGCAGATAGCCGGATTCGGGCCACGCGTCGACGATGTCCAGGAACACCTGCTCCGCGCCGTCACGGGCGTATCCGGCGGCGATGCCGACCACGTCGCACGGATCGGACAGGCCCCCGGCCCCGGACGGGCTGGTCGCCGCTCCCTCCCGTACGTCGATGCAGGGGATCATCTGCCGGGCCAGGAGCGCCGGGGAGGGGCTCCGCCGGGATTCTGTCGGTCGCATCAGTCGTCCGCCTTGTCGGGGTGGGGAAGCCGTCGCAGCCGTTCGCCGCGGGGCGCCAGGTGGTGTGCGACGGCCAAGGCCGAGGCCATGGCCGCTTCCTGTGTCTCCACGGGTGTGGTGCAGTGTCCGAGGAAGAAGACCCGCTGCCCGTCCCGTACCGCTCCGAGCCTGTGCCGGGCACGGCTCGCCCGCGGGGTGGGAGGTGCCGCCCGGAAGGAGGCGCGGGCCAGTTCCCGCCGGGGGCGGCCGGAGCGGTGGCCGAGCTGGCTGACGAACAGGCCGAGCCCGAGCGAGGGGCCGTACCACGTCGTCGTCTCGCTCCATTGCCCTTGCAGCGTGATGTTGGAGGCGGACCACGCGGGCCGCTCCCCCGGCATCCCGAAGGGATCACGGTGCAGTACGTAGGTCACGTCGCGGTATTCGACGGCCTCCAGGTCGGCCAGCCGGTCCACCGTGTCCGCCGGGCCGGCTCGCCGGTCCTCCATGTCCGCCGGGCCGGCGAGCACCGTTCTGGCGCGGTCCGCCGGGAGCGCCAGCGCCACGGCGTCCACGCGGTGGACAGCCCCGCCGGTCTCCACCAGTTCGAGACCGTCCGCCGCCCGGCGGACGGTGCGCAGACGGGCGCCCAGCCGGATCGTGGCCGAGCGTGCGCCGGAGGCGAGCCCTTGGACGAGTGAACCGGTGCCCGAGCGCAGGTAGGTTGTGCACCCGGGGCGGTCCGGCTGAGCGGCCGTCGCCCCCACGGCCCGTGCCGACAGGGCACGCACCGCCGTCAGCGTGGTGCCGTACAGCGACGCGGGCAGGGCGCACAGCAGGTGTTCGGCCGCGGGCGCCAGTCGCCAGGAGTCGAGGACGTCACCGAACGTGACGTCCCAGGACATCCGCTCCGCCTCCCATCGGGCGGACTCCTCGGCGAGCCGGACCATGGCCTCGTACGCCTGCCCACCGGTCGTCACCTGCCGCGCGGTGTCTGCGCAGGTCGCGGGCGAGACCCATCGAGCGGAGGGCTCACGGGGGTCGAACACCACCCGGGAGGTGCTGCTCGGCACGAGGTCCTCGGCCGGGAGGCCGACCTCGGCCACGAGGTGCCGCCAGACCGGAGACAGCTCGACGGGTGTCTCCCTGACACCGAGATCGACGGTGTACGGCAGTCCCCCCTCGGTCGTGAGGAACGAGACGGCGTTCCCTCCGAGCCTGGGGCGTTCCTCCAGCAGCAGTACTTCATGGGTTCCGTCGAGCAACCAGGCGAGGGTGAGCCCCGCCAGTCCGCCGCCCGCTATGCCTACGCGCATGTGCGTGAGCCTTCCGGTGCGGGTGCGGATGCGGATGCGGATGCTGGTACGGGTGCGGCCGCGCTCCCGGCGGCCGACGACGGCCGCAGGCCCGCCGCGAACCGCCAGAAGCCGTCAAGTCCCGACACCAGCAGCCTGGTGGTGGAATCGGCGCGCCCGGGGGCGTCGCCGTGGCGGAGGCCGTCCTCCACCGTGGCCGCGGCCAGGTCGAGCAGCTTCACCGGGGCCAGCATGTCGTAGTAGTCCCGGAAGGCTTCGGGCACGGGGGTCGCCGTGTCCGCCAGCGTGTGCACCAGTTCGCGGCACTCCCGTGCGTAGATCGCGAAGTCCGAACGGAGCGCCAGCGCCGCAGCGGCCCGCTCGGCGTGCAGGCTCATCCAGGAGACGGCGGCGGGGAAGGCGAAGGCGCCATCGGTCTCCGGGAAGGCGGACGCCTCGCCGGAAAGGGGACCCAGGGCGCGCGCACAGGTGTCGAGCCTCGGCCTGAGCGTGCGCAGGGTGGAGTTCAGCTCGGCGAACAGATCGCCCGCCGGGCCGTTCGGGAACCGGGCGAGGAGTACGGCGTAGGCGACCGTCTCGGCTTCCATGCACCACAGGTCCGCCTGGACCATGCGCAGGAGGTGTGTCTGCTCGACCCGTCCGGAACGGGCCGACCGCAGCAGAGGATTGTCGTGCTGCCGGATGACCTCATCGTGACGCCTGAGCAGCCCTTCGGCGGTACAGGCGGAATCGCCATTCATGATTGTTTCTTCCTGGCATCTCGTTCTGACGAATGTTCACGGCCACGGGTGCCCGAGCCTCTCTCCGGATAACGGCGCATCATTCGGTACCTTCGATACGGCACTTGGTGACCGCGTTCCGGACCGGCAGATGCGAGCGTTATGGTGACCGCACATCGGCGAAGGCGGCGGAAAAGGGAGTTGACCGGATCGCAAGCCATCCGGCGCCGGGAAAAGGGGAATGATTGCCGTACTGACATCTGTCCCGCCCTGTCCTGCCCTGTCCTGCTCGGGTCGGCGGCCCGGTCCCGAGGGACAGCTCCGTCCCTGGGAGCGGCGCCGTGCCCACTGAGGAAGAAGCCTGCCGTCAGGAGATCGCACGCACTCTTCGGCAGGTGCTCACGGATCTCGAAGTGCTGACCGTCCTCCTGAGAGAACTGCTGGACGCGCATGAGGCGGCGCAGCTCGCCCTGCCGGGCCGATCAGTTCCGCAGCCGGGTGCTGCCACCGGTTCCCCAAGCCGTGACGAAGACCGTCGTGAGGAAATCACGGGCTCCTTCACCGAGCGGGAGCGACAGGTCTTCCGACTCCTTCTGACCGGAATGTCGAACCGGCAGATCGGACGCGATCTCGGCATAGCCGAGCGTACCGTCAAAAACAATCTCCACGAGATCTACCGGAAGCTCAAAGTGTCCAGTCGGACCGAGGCCGTCGCGAAATTCCTCGGCGTCTCCGGGCGGCCCGATCCCGGTTCCGGTCCCGATCCCGGTTCCGGTTTTGGACGGCCGCGCGGACCGCACCTGGGGTGAGTAGCGGACACAGTCGCGTACGAGCATCTGCTGTCGAAGCTGGGGCCGGTCGAACTGGCGGCCTTCTCGCCGACGCACGCACCCGCCACACACCGCCCGGCACTGACGTGACGCTCTCCCTCGCCAGGGACGGGCCACCGCTCGCGCGGAGGTGAGCGACACTGGTCCCGGTATCGCCGAGGATCTCCAGCCGGAGGATGTCGGCCGCTTCGTCCGCGCCGACCGGGCCCGCTCGCGCAGCGCCGGACGCCGCCGGGACGGTTCCAGCTCTGCGGGGCGTGCGAAGGGGCCGCGGAACACGAGTACGGACGGCGGATGCGGGCGGCGTGACCAATCCCCGGGCTGTGCGGCCTCGGATTACCCGGGGAAGTCCGCACCGTCACACTCAAGGAGACTTCTTGTGGAAGAAGCCGTTCACATCGGCGCCCATCCGTCGTCCAAGCCTGACCTGCAACAACTGCTGCACGCGGTGGCGCTGGGTGATCAGGATGCGTTCGCCGCGGTCTACGACGCGGTGGCCGGACCGGTGCTCGGTGTCGTCCGGGCGGTGCTGCGTGACCGGGCGCAGTCGGAGGAGGTGGCGCAGGACGTACTGGTCGAGGTGTGGCGCACGGCCCCGCGCTACCGGCCCGAGCGGGGTACGGCCATCAACTGGATCCTGACGCTGGCGCACCGCCGCGCGGTGGACCGGGTGCGGTCCGTGGAGGCGGCCGCCGCACGGGACACCAAGGCCGCCCTGCTGGAACGGACTCCGGCGTACGACGAGGTGACCGAGCAGGTCGAGACGCGGCTGGAGCGGGAACAGGTACGGCGCTGCTTGCGTACCCTGACCGAGTTGCAGCGGCAGTCGGTCACCCTGGCCTACTACCGCGGCCTGACCTACCGGCAGGTCGCCGAGGCGCTGACGCTGCCGCTGGGCACAGTGAAGACCCGGCTGCGCGACGGCCTCATCCGGCTCCGTGACTGCCTGGGGGTGACCGCGTGACCACGACCGATCCGCACACTCTGACGGGTGCCTACGCCCTGCACGCGCTGCCCGACGACGAGCGCGCGGCCTTCGAACGGCACCTGGCCGGCTGCGCGGACTGCGAGCGGGAGGTGGCGGAGTTCACCGCCACAGCCGCGCGGCTGGCGTCGGCCTCCGGCATGGCGGCCCGTCCCGCGCTGCGCGAGCAGGTGCTGCACCGCATCACCACGGTGCGGCAGGCGCCGCCGGGTCCCGCGGCCGTCGATCAGGCCAGGCGTCGCGTGCCGCGCCTCGGCGGCCCCCTGCGATGGGCACTGGCTGCCTGTGCGGCCGCCGCGGCGGCGTTCGGGGGCACGGCCGTGTGGCAGTACGAGCGGGCCCAGGAGGCCCATCTGCAGACGGCCGAGGCAGAGCGGCACGCCGACGAGGTGGCGGGGGTGCTGGCCGCGCCGGACGCCCGGACGCGCTCGGCCCAACTGGCGGGCGGTACGGGCACGCTGGTGGTCTCCACGGCTCGTGACCGGGCCGTGTTCGTCGCCTCGGGGCTGGCGGAACCGCCGCGGGGCAAGGTGTACGAGCTGTGGTTCGCCGACGGCGGCCGGATGCGTCCGGCCGGTCTGCTGAAGCCTGACCGGGTCAGTCAGGCGGTGCTGATGCGGGGACCCGTCGAGCAAGCCTCCGGGGTCGGCATCACCGTGGAGCCGGCCGGCGGCTCGCCACGGCCGACCACCGAGCCCGTCGGGCTGCTCGACATCCCGTCGTGAACGACTCGCGGACGGCTGCGGTCGGGCCGCCCACGGCGGCGCCGACACGGCGGACGACCGGCCGGGACGGGCGCGTACCGCGCCGTCGGCCGGTCGTCAGGGCAGCCGACGGGGTGTTCTCGGGCTGCTGAGCGCGGTGGTCTGCGCCGTACCGGGCGCTACGGGCCTGCGGCCGGTCGTTCGCGCGCGGCCCGGAGCCACCGGCGCCGACCGGTGCGGGACGCTCCGGGCCGGGAGGGGACGCGGCGGAGGACCGTGGCACCGTCAGCGTCGTGATCCGCGCACCGTCGTGGACCCGGACCTGGACGTGGACGTGGACGTGGTCGGCGTCGATGCCGCTGCCGGTGGCGGTGGCGGTCGTGCGGTGCGTGCCCCGGTCGCCGTTTCGCCTGATCGGTCTTCTTCCTCGGCGTGCCGTGTCGCACCGGACGGCTCCTGGATGCTGCTCCCCCGATCCGAGGTCGTCGTCGGAGCTGTGTCGGGGCCGGTCCGTCTCCGCCGCCCTGGGGAAGGCGGGGACGGACCGGCCCGTGGGGCGTCGGCCGACCACTCACACGTGGCCTGCGCCGCCGGGGCGTCACATCTTCGGCATCAGGACGGTGTCGATGATGTAGACGTTGGCGTTGGCGGTCCTGACATTGCCGCAGACGACCTTGGCGGAGCCGTTGACCGTGTAGGACTCGCCGGATCCGGAGGTGGTGAGCCCGGACTTCTCCAGGGTGCCGAAGGAGCCGTTCGCCAGGTCCTGGGGAGTGAGCCGCTTGCCGACCACGTGGTAGGTGAGGATCTTCGTCAGCTCGGCCTTGTCGCTGAGGACCTTGTCGAGGGTCGCCTTCGGGATCTTGCCGAAGGCGTCGTTGGTGGGTGCGAAGACGGTGATGTTCTGCGCGTTGTTGAGGGTGTCGACCAGGCCGGCCTTCTTCACCGCGGTGACGAGGGTGGAGAGCACGGGGTTGTGGGAGGCGGCGGTGGCCACCGGGTCCTTGGCCATGCCGTCGAAGGAACCGGCGCCGTTCTTCGGCACGGCCGAACAGGCGGTGCCGAAGGGCTGGTCCATGCTGCTCGTGGCGCTGCTCGAACCGCCCATGTCGTCACTGCTCCTGGTGGCGGAGGCCGACGCGTTGCCGGACGGTCCGGACTTGGCGGAGTCGCTGCCGTCGCCGGAGCAGGCGGTCAGGGCCAGCGGCAGTACAGCCGCGGCTGCGAAGAGGCCGGTGGCACGACTGATACGGGTGTTCATCTTGTTCTCCTGTTGAACTGCGCGGCGCTGTGCGGCCGCGTCGGGGTTGTTGCGGAAGGTGGTTCGAGGAGGGCACGAGGCCCTTGTCGCGGAGGCAGGGGAGTCAGAGGCAAGGAGTCAGAGGCAGGGAGTCAGAGGAAGGGAGTCAGAGGCAGGCGGACCGGGCGTGTTCAGTCGACGGTCACGACCACGGAGTGCCGGCCGCTGGCGCCGTCGGGAATGGTGCGGGTCCGTTCGTCCGTCTGCACCGCGCCGGTGCGGTCGGTGGCGCGCACCGTGAGGGTGTGTCCGCCCTCGGTGGCCTGCCAGGGCAGGGACCACTGGCGCCAGGTGTCCCGGGTGTCCTCGGCGGCCAGGCGGGCCTCCTGCCAGGGGCCGTCGTCGACACGTACCTCGACCTTGTCGATGCCCCGGTGCTGGGCCCAGGCGACTCCGGCGATCATCACCAGGCCGGCCCTGGGCCGGGCGAACGGTTTGGGGGTGTCGATGCGCGACTCGGTCTTGACCGGCGCCCTGCGGGACCAGCCGCGTCTGACCCAGTAGGGGTCGTAGGAGTCGAACGTGGTGAGTTCGATGTCCTCGATCCACTTGCAGGCCGACACATATCCGTACAGGCCGGGGACGACCATCCGGACGGGGAAGCCGTGTTCGAAGGGCAGCGGTTCACCGTTCATGCCGAGGGCGAGCAGGGCATCGCGGCCGTCCATCACATCCTCGACCGGGCTGCCGATCGTCATGCCGTCCACAGAACGGGCCACCAACTGGTCCGCCGGGCCGCCGCGGGAGGGCGGCTGCACACCGCACTCGGCGAGCAGTCCGGCCAGGCGTACGCCGATCCAGCGGGCGTTGCCGACGTAGGGCCCGCCGACCTCGTTCGACACACATGTCAGGGTGATGTCCCGCTCGGTCAGGTCTCGGCGCAGCAGATCGTCGAAGGAGTACGTGGCGGGCCGGCTCACGCCTCTGCCGTGGATGCGCAGCCGCCAGGCAGTGGCGTCCACCTTGGGCACCACCAGCGCGGTGTCCACCCGGTAGAAGTCCTTGTTCGGGGTGACGAAGGGACCGATGCCCGCAACGCGCAGCCCAGTCCCCTCGGGCAGCGGTGGTGCCGGTGACCCTGGAGAGGGCAGCACGACCGTCCTTCGGGAGATGACGGCGCTCTGGCCGCGTGTGGCGTTCAGCGACCGGCCGGTCGCTCCCAGCACGGCGGAGGCCGCCGCCGCGGAAGCCGCCGCGACGACGAACCCCCGCCTGTCCCATCCGGCGTCTGCGGGCGAGCCGTCTCCCCCTTCCCCGGTCACGGGTCCTGGCGCCGGTGCCGGTGACCGCCTCACGACGGCCAGCCGGCCTGCCAGCACGTACAGGAGCAGCGCTCCGGCGATGGCTCCCGCGACGGACGGCAGGGCGTCGGTGAGGCCGGTGGAGTCGGGGCGGTCGACGGCGGCCGACGCCCCGACGGCGCCGAGGAGAAGAACTCCAGCAGCCGCGGCCCGCCGGAACCGTACGGCCAGTGCACCCGACACGAGAGCCAGTACGGTCAGGACGGCGAGGATGCCGGATTGCAGTACGAGTTTGTCGCAGGTGCCGAAGTGGCGGATCGCCCAGTCCTTGACCGCGGCGGGCGTCGCGTCGATGGCCGCGCCGCCCACCGCGACGACCGGACTGGACTGCGGGCGCACCGGCACGGCGACCAGCTCGGCCACCGCCAGCGCCGCGAAGCCGGCCAGCGCGCCGCTCACCGCGCCCAGCGCGAAACGGGGCCGGACCGGCCGTGGTCGCTGATCCTTCGCTTCGTCCCTCACGGTGGGAATCCGAGTCCGGCCGACGGGCGGATTGGTCCGTGACCTCATCGGGTGAAAAAGCGGTCCCGGACCAATCCGCCCGGCGGTTGCCCGCGGGAGGGGGAGACGGCTCGGGCCGCTGGGCGCAGTGTGCGGCGCGAGGCCGGCCGGTGGGGGGGGTCGTGCAGCTCGGCGCCGGTCTGTTTCAGGTCGGCGGGCACAACAGGTGCAGTGCTGTCGCCAGTTCAGGTGGAGCCTCGGCAGCCGCGCCGCCGAGGCTTCGGTTCGGTCAGCCGCAGCACGGGCTCGCTTTCACAGAGGGCGCGGGGCGGTACCGGTGGCGATGGTGGGTTTGACGGCGCGGACGATGGCGGAGTGCATGCCGTCCGCGACCGCGTGGGCCGGTGTGAGTTCGATGCCGGTGAAGCCCGCTGCCTCCAGGCCCCGGCGATACTCGGCGAAGGAGAGGGCGCCGGAGATGCAGCCGACGTGGTCGCCGCGCTCCGCGCGCTGGACCGGCGTGAGCGAGTCGTCGGCGACGACGTCGGAGATGCCGATACGGCCACCCGGGGCCAGCACGCGGTACATCTCGCCGAAGACAGCCGGCTTGTCCGTGGACAGATTGATCACGCAGTTGGAGATGACGACGTCGACGGTGTCCGCAGGCAGCGGGATGGCCTCGATGGTGCCCTTGAGGAACTCGACGTTCGTGGCGCCCGCCCTCTTCTGGTTGGCCGGCGCCAGGGCGAGCATCTCCTCGGTCATGTCCAGGCCGTACACCTTGCCTGCGGGGCCGACGCGGCGGGCGGAGAGCAGGACGTCGATGCCTCCGCCGGAGCCGAGGTCGAGGACTCGCTCGCCCTCGCGGAGGTCAGCCACGGCGGTGGGGTTCCCGCAGCCGAGGGAAGCGGCGACCGCCTCGGCGGGGAGGGTGTCGCGCTCGTCGGCCGCCTAGAGCGTCGAGCCGAAGTTGTCGCCGACCTCGACGGCCTGTGGGCCGCAACAGGCCGAGCCGCCTTCGGTGACCTGTACGGCAGCGGCGGCGTAGCGTTCGCGGACGGTTTCACGCAGGTCGGTGGAGTGATCGTGCATGGCGTTCCTCCGAGAGGGGACAGAACCGGAACCCCGGACCGTCTTGTTTCGATGGCTGTCGATACAGCCTTGCATCTTGGATCGAAGTTCTTCAACATAGAAGAATGTCGAAACAAGAGCTGGTCGTGCTCGGCCAGGAAGAGCAGGAAGAGAGCGACTGCCGCCCGACCCTGCTGAGCGCACCGCTCGGCGAAGAGCATGCGGTCGAGCTGGCCAAGGTCTTCAAGGCGCTCGGCGACCCCGTCCGCCTCCGCCTGCTGTCGATGATCGCCTCGCGCGCGGGCGGCGAGATCTGCGTCTGCGACCTCACCCCCGCGTTCGACCTCTCCCAGCCGACGATCTCCCACCACCTCAAGCTGCTCCGGCAGGCCGGGCTCATCGACTGCGAGCGCCGCGGCACCTGGGTCTACTACTGGCTGCTGCCCGAGGCGACCGACAAGCTCGCCGACGTCCTCACCCGCCCCGGACAGCCCGCCGCCGTGGAGACGTCCTCGTGAGCGACGGCGCCACCGCGCCGGTGGCGGCGCGGCTGTCCTTCCTGGACCGCTACCTGGCGGTGTGGATCCTCGTCGCGATGGCCGCCGGGCTCGGACTGGGCCGTCTCACCCCTGGCCTCGGCAACCTGCTGGCCCAGGTCACCGTCACCGGCGTCTCCCTGCCGATCGCGCTCGGCCTGCTGGTGATGATGTACCCGGTCCTCGCCAAGGTCCGTTACGACCGGCTCGGCACCGTCACCCACGACCGTCGCCTGCTGGTCCCCTCGCTGCTACTGAACTGGGTGTGCGGCCCGGCACTGATGTTCGCGCTCGCCTGGCTCCTCCTGCCGGACCTGCCCGAGTACCGCACCGGCCTGATCGTCGTCGGCCTGGCGCGCTGCATCGCCATGGTCGTCATCTGGAACGACCTCGCCTGCGGCGACCGTGAGGCCGCCGCCGTCCTGGTCGCCCTCAACTCCGTCTTCCAGGTGATCGCGTTCGGCCTGCTCGGCTGGTTCTATCTGTCCGTACTGCCTGGCTGGCTGGGCCTGGAACAGACGGCCCTGGACGTCTCGGCCTGGGAGATCGCCCGCAGTGTCCTGATCTTCCTGGGCATCCCGCTGGCCGCCGGATTCCTGACCCGGCGTCTGGGCGAGAAGGCCAAGGGCCGCACCTGGTACGAGAGCAGGCTGATCCCGCGCATCGGGCCGTTCGCCCTGTACGGACTGCTGTTCACCATCGTCGTGCTCTTCGCCCTCCAGGGCGACGCCATCACTTCCGCACCCCTCGATGTCGTCCGCATCGCGCTGCCGCTGCTCGCGTACTTCGTGCTGATGTGGACGGGAACCATGGCCCTGGGCAGGGCAGTCGGCCTCGGCTACTCCAGGACGGCGACGCTCGCCTTCACGGCCGCGGGCAACAATTTCGAGCTCGCCATCGCGGTGGCCATCGCCACGTTCGGCGCCACCAGCGGTCAGGCCCTCGCCGGCGTCGTCGGCCCGCTCATCGAAGTGCCGGTCCTCATCGGTCTCGTGTACGTGGCGCTCGCCGCGCGCCGCTGCTTCCCCGGCTCCCCTTCCCTTGTCCCTCCCCCTTCCCCTTCCCCGGCGGTCTCGCCGGGCGCCCCTCCGGAAGGCTCCCCCCGCGTCTGAAGGCGCCAGGCTCTCGGTCCTGTTCGTCTGGAAGCTCGACTACCCGGCGGGCCGGGGCCCGACGCCGTGCGGCGGATCCGGGACGAGATCGGCGACCGCGTAGGGGTGCTGCTGGACGGGCTGCTCCCCTGGGCCCCAGCCAGCGGTCCGCGGAACTGACGCACGGCCGCATCGGGAAGATCCTCGCCGCCTTCTCCACCATCACCCCGCCGCCCGGCACTCCCGCCGCACATTCCGCAGGGAACCGCCTCGAAAATACCCCCTGGGGTATTGCTGTTATGGTGGGTTCAGATACCCCCGGGGGTACATCGCTGGAGAGGAGTCATGAGTCGTGTTCTTCGTCGACACCCTGGAAATCGAGGGTCTGGGCAACCGCAGCTACCTGGCCGGTGGACCCCGTGCCGCCGTGGCCGTCGACCCGCCGCGCGACATCGACCAGGTCATGGCCGCGGCGGCCCGCCGCGGGGTTCGGATCGCTTTCGTGGCCGAGACCCATGTGCACAACGACTACGTCACCGGCGGCCTGGAGCTGGCGCGAGTCACCGGAGCCAGATACCTGGTGCCGGCTGGGGCACACGTGTCGTTCGCCCGCACACCGGTTGCCGACGGCGAAACCGTGACGGTCGACGAGGGACTCGTACTGCGCGCGATCGCCACTCCCGGACACACTCCGCACCACACCTCCTACGTCCTTGCCGAGGACGGGCACGGTGTGGCGGCGTTCACCGGCGGCTCACTGCTCATCGGCACCGTGGGCCGCCCGGACCTGGTCGAGCCGCGGCTGACCGAGCAGCTGGCCCGCGCCCAGCACGCCTCCGTGCACCGTCTTGCCGACGAACTGGACGACGATGTGCAGGTGCTGCCCACGCACGGATTCGGCAGCTTCTGCTCCTCCGCGCAGGCCGAGGGGGACGCGACCACGACCACGATCGGCAAGGAGCGCGCCGCCAACGACGCGCTGACCCTGGACGTGGAGACCTTCGTCGCGCAGATGCTCGCCGGGCTGGACGACGTACCCGCCTACTACGCGTACATCGGCCCGGCCAACGCCGCAGGCCCCGCGCCGGTCGACCTCACCCCGCCAAGGCGCGCGGACGGCGAGGAGATCGCCTCTCGGCTGGCCGCGGGCGAGTGGGTGGTGGATCTGCGCAGTCGTACGGCCTTCGCCGCCGGACACGTGGCCGGCTCGTACAACTTCGAGGGCGAGGGCAAGCTCGCCACCTACCTGGCCTGGCTGATCCCGTGGGGCAAGCCGGTCACCCTGCTCGCCGAGTCCCCGGAGCAGATCGCCGCCGCGCAGCGAGAGCTGGCCCGGGTGGGCATCGACCGCCCGGCCGCCGCCACCACCGGCGACCCCGCCCTCTGGGTCCGTCCCGGCGAGCAGCTCGCCTCCTTTCCCCGGGCTCGCTTCGCCGACCTCGCCGATGTCCGTGAACGCGGCGACGACGTGGTCGTCCTGGATGTGCGGCGGGATTCCGAGCGTGCGGGCGGCTTCGTGACCGGCTCGGTCCACGTCCCGGTCCACGAGCTGCGCGGCCGCATCGGTGAGGTGCCGCAGGGAAGCGTGTGGGTGCACTGCGCCGGCGGGATGCGCGCCGCGATCGCGGCCTCCCTCCTCGACGCCGCGGGCCGTGACGTGGTCGCCATCGACGACGCCTTCGTCGCCGCCGCCGAGGCAGGACTGCCCCTCACCCACACCCTCACCGACCACACCGACTGACACTCTCCACCGCGCCGCCACCTGCATGAAAGTGATCAACCGATGTTCTCCCTTCTTCGCCGCGGCCCCGGCCGCCTCACCCCTCAGGCGGCCCACCAGCAGGTCAGTGACGGCACCGCACTCCTGCTGGACGTCCGCGAAACGCCGGAGTGGAACGCCGGGCACGCGCCCGAGGCGCTGCACCTGCCTCTCTCCCGCCTGGTGACGGGGGCGCCGCTC
The DNA here is from genome assembly GCF_000373685.1 of Streptomyces sp. PsTaAH-124. Classification (NCBI taxonomy): domain Bacteria; kingdom Bacillati; phylum Actinomycetota; class Actinomycetes; order Kitasatosporales; family Streptomycetaceae; genus Streptomyces; species Streptomyces sp. PsTaAH-124. The sequence goes on from NZ_KB892162.1 coordinate 29,058, forward strand.
CCGGCAGCGGTGCGGGGCAGGCCGGTGGTCGCGATCTGCCGCTCGGGGCACCGCTCCCGGCAGGCCGCCAGGCTGCTCGCCGGACGCGGCGTACAGGCCACGGACGTCACCGGCGGCATGACCGCATGGGCGCGTGCCGGGCTGCCGGTCAGCGGTCCGGGCGACGGCGACAGCAACAGCAACAGCAACGGCAACGGCAACGGCAACGGCAACGGCAACGGCAACGGCAACGGCAACGGCGTCATAGCGTGAGCGCTCTGGTCCTCGCCCTGGTCGCGGGGGCGGTGGTCGGACTCGCGCTCGGCGCGCTCGGCGGGGGCGGCAGCGTCCTGGCCGTCCCGGCGCTGGTCTACCTGCTCGGCTTCACCCCGGCCGCCGCGACCACCGCCAGCCTGATCATCGTCACGGCCACCTCGCTCACCGCCCTGTACGCCCATGCCCGTACCGGCAGGGTCCGCTGGAAAGCCGGTGCCCTGTTCGCCGCGGCCGGCCTCCTGCCCGCGGCCGTGGCGGGAGCCGCCGCATCCCGGCTGCCCCAGCCCGTACTGACCGTCGGGTTCGCCGTCGTCGCCGCGCTCGCCGCGGTCAGGATGCTGCGCCCCGGCCGGGCCGCCACCGGCCCGGCGACCGGCGAGGTGCGGCCCGCCAAGGCCGCCGGAACCGGCGCGGGACTGGGTGCGCTGACCGGACTGCTCGGGGTCGGCGGAGGGTTCCTCGCCGTCCCGGCCCTGGCCACCGTGCTGGCCTTCGAGATGCAGGCGGCCGTCGGTACCAGCCTGCTGGTCATCTCGGCGAACTCACTGGCTTCCCTGGCCACCCGCGGCGCCACCACCGCCGGCGTCGACTGGGCGGTGGTCGGGCCCTTCGCCGGGACGGCGGTCCTGGGTGCCTGGGACGGCAAGCGCCTGGCCGCCAAGGTCACCGGCACTCTGCTGCAACGGATCTTCGCCGCCGTGCTGCTGGTCGTGGCGGCCGCCATGCTCATCGACGCCCTCACCTGAAGAGCCGGACGGACGATCGGCACCACGGCTCAGGCCAGGGACAGGAACAGCTTCTCCAGCCGGGAACGCATCTGCTCCCGGTCGCCGGACGCGGTCATGTCCTCGTCGGTCAGGCAGCGCTGCAAACCGGTGGCGATGATCGCGAATCCGGCCCTGTCCAGAGCCCGCGACGCGGCGGCGAGTTGGGTGACGACGTCCTCGCAGTCCCGGCCCTCCTCGATCATCTTGATCACACCCGCGATCTGGCCCTGCGCCCGGCGCAGCCGGTTGACCACCGTCTTCAGTTCCTCAGCCGCCATCGCCAGTTCCATGACCCACACTCCTTCGAGATACCCCCTTGGGTATCTTAGCGAAGGGGTGCCCTGACCCGAGCGAAGGAAGATCCCCGTGGCCCCCACCACCGCCCTCACCGCCGACCAGGCCAGCGTCCGCCTGCACGAGCTGGCCGTCATCGACGTGCGCACTCCCGGCGAATACGCCTCCGGCCACCTGCCCGGCGCCCACAACATCCCCCTCGGCCATCTCGACGCCGCCCTGCCCGCCCTGAAGACCACCGCGGCCCGCGGCGACCTCCTCATCGTGTGCGCCTCGGGCGCCCGCTCCGCGACCGCCTGCCGACACCTGGCCGATCACGGGATCACCGCCGCCACCCTCACCGGCGGCACCACCGCCTGGACACAGCTCGGCCACGCCACCGACCGCCCCACCGGCACCCGCGCCCCCTGGGCCGTGGACCGCCAAGTCCGCTTCACCGCCGGTGCCCTCGTCCTGACCAGCCTCATCGCCGGAGAGCGCTGGAACGCGGCCCGCTGGCTCTCCGCGGGCGTCGCGGGGGGCCTGGTCCTCTCCGCTCGCACCAACACCTGCGCCATGGCGAAGGTCCTCGCGAAACTCCCCTACAACCGGCCGACCGCCACCGATCTGGACGCCACGCTCGCCGCCCTGGCCGACTGACACCACCGGGCGTGCGGGACCTCGCTCACGGTGTCCCCGTCGGCAGGGGTTCTCCGCATCCAACAGGGGGCACTCAGCGCGGGCACCAGTCCCCCGAGGCTGCGCTCGGGGCAGAGATACGGAAGGCCCCGCACGGAACCGGCAGCGCCTGGGTTCACGTGCGGCGCCGAGCCTCACGATGTGTGAGCCGTCAGACTCCGGTCAGGGTGTATGTGCCGGATCCATCCTGCCTGCCGCTGGAGTACTGGCGGATGAACTCCCCGTCCGCGTACCGATCGTGCCCCATCATGGAACCGGTGTACTTGTTCTGCAGACCGATCTTCGAGCTGCCGGGTACGTCGCGGTAGATGTAGAAGCGCTGGAGGTCGTCCTCCCCGCAGGTGGCCGTTGTCAGGTAGGCCTGCTCCTGGTTGGCGATGTTCGCCGGGATGGTCGCGCATCCGCCGTTGCCCCAGTTCCACAGGGAAGCCTCGAGGACTCCGTTGTTCTCTGTCACGTTGCACAGGCGCCAGTTGTCCAGGTGGGCGCTGGAGAAATTGGATTCACGCAGGCGGATGCCGTCGTTGGACAGGAGCGGTGCACTCCAGTTCAGAGGCTTGCCAGGAACGTCGATCTTGTAGGCACCGGGCTGGCAGTCCAGAGAGGCGCGCGTGGTGGGCTCGGGGGCCTGGGCAGCCTGGGTGGCCTTCCTGCTCTGGTCGGACTTGGCGGCTGCGGCGGCGTTGTCGGCGTCGCGCTTGGCCTGGTCGGCCTTGGCCGAGGAGACGGGACCTGCCGGGTGCTTCGCGGTGGCGGCAAGGGAGCCGCAGTCCAACAGGCCCTGGGCCTTGGCCATGATGCTGTTGGCGGGAACCTTGTCCTCGCAGCGCACCGCGCCTTCTTCGAGAGTGGTGAAAGTGGTGTAGCTGCCGGTGTCGGGGCCCTCGGTCCACTTCAGGCCGCCCGCGTCCGAGCGGTTGCAGTTGAGACTGCCGTAGGTGCCGGTGACCTTCTTCGTTCCCTCGTACACGCCGTAGTAGCCGGGCTGGCGGAAGTTCCACGAGATCGTCTGGGAGGTGCTGGACGTGTGGGTGTAGTTGACCTGGACGTTCAGGCCCAGGCTCGCGCCGACGGAGCCGAGGGCCTCGACGGCGAAGCTGCCCTGCACGGTGCCGTTCAGACCGACGGAGACAGAGATGGTCTCCGTGGTGTTCGTGTTGACGCTCTGGTTGCCGGTTGAGCCGTCTGTGACGTACCAGCCCTTGAAGTGCGTGATGGTGGGGGCGACTTCGGCGCTCTTGATGACCGGGTGGCGGGTACCGAGATCGGCTGCGGTGCAGGTCTGGCCGGGCTGGACCACCTGCCCGGAGACTGCCGGAGTGACGGCGGTCTGGCTCGCCACGGCCGGAGTGGCCGCGGCCGAGGTGGCGGCCAGGCCCACAGCGACCATCGCGGCGGCTATGAGCGCTCCGAGCCCTCTGCCCCGGCGCGTTGTTGTGCGGCGCATCATTGCTTTCCCCCTGTTGTGCGTGGTCTGTGAGGTGAGCGTGAGTGAAACTAGCGCCGCCGGGAGTGGCAGAGCCATACCACAACTGGCCAAATAGGATCAAGAACTGTCGTGTTCTCGGTTGGTATGAACGGGAGTTGTCCGGTTCCATACCTTCGGTATGCCCGCCAAGGGGGCACCGAAGGAAGGGACCACCCTGTGCAACACATCAGTCGCGGCCTGGGGGCAATAGCCTCGCTCGCCCTCACCGCAGCCCTGTGTGCCATGGGCACCTCACCGGCGACAGCGTCGTCATCGAGCCGGGTCCCCCCTCAGGGCCACGGCACGTGCACGGCTACCCCTGCCGGATCCGCCCCGCGGAAGCGTGGTGCGGCCTGGACTTGTATCGGGGCGGATCCCATCGCGGACCTCGCCCCAGCCCGTGCCCCAGCCGACCCGGCCGCAGCAGCCAAACTCTGCCTCGAACACTCCAGTGAACGTGTCATCTCCGACCGGCACGCGTACTGCACAAGGATGCCCCTCAAATACATTCTCCTCGACGACAAGAACGTGCAGATCGGCGAGGCTCACATCGTCCTTCTGGCCGTCGGGATGCTCGACTCCTACAACGGGAAGTGGGATGAGGACATCATCGCTGTCCCCGGCGACATGGACGAAAGCGTGTCTGCCGTGGAAGTGGCCGTGAATGCCACGTGCAGCGGCATGTGCAGCACGACAGGACCGGCCTGGGGTGGCGCACACGCGGTCGTGACCAAGGGCGGCGACAACGAGCAGAGCACCATCACGTACATGTCCAGCGTCGCCGCCAAAACAGATGTCTCCCACATCATGCCCACCTACTACGTGGACGGCGCCGCCGTCGGCGCGGTCGGCGTTCCCGGGTATGACAGCGCGATCTTCGACGGCCCCGACGTGCGCTGTGACGCGGAAGTCGGCAAGACTCCCGGCTGCATCGTCTTCGGGCACACGCCCAATGTGACCTTCTCGAAGTCCCGCTACCGGGGGGCAGCCGTCGCCTACGAGTGGGCGCAGAAGAACCTCACGGGAAAATTCGGCGACGCAGGCCACCTGCTGTCGCGGTATATCGACCCTCTTGACCCGGAAGCCGAGAAGAGGCGCGCCAAGACCTGTGACCGTGGGCCGTACAGCTTCCCCCGGGGTGCCACCGGTGTACCCAATGACTCCTGCGACGAGTACCCCTTCGCCAGGTCCTGGCAGGGCGGGAATGACGGTGAGCTGTGTATTGACATCACCCCGCGCCAGACCGGCGGCGTGTGGGACGTCTCGGGCGTCGCCGTCGACCGGGGCACCCCACCCAACGCGCCCTGCATCCGGGCCCATGTCGACAAGGACGACAACACCGCTGCGGGCGGCGAGCTGGGGCGCGCTGTACAGTCCGACCGCATCCTCGACGGTGAGTCCTACCAGGTGATCATCACCCCGTAGAGGACCTGCCTGCCTCCACTGGCACCCGGGGAGGCAGGTCAGGGGCTTTTCAGGTCCGCCCACGGCGGCTGGGGGTGGGGCCGTGCCTTTCGGAGCTTGCTGTGACCACGCCGGATGATGTGATACTGGCCGACAAGGCACACCCGTACCGCTTGATCTGCTCGCACTTGCGGCGGCGCAGGATTCGGGGTGCGATCCCGCAACCCGCTGACCAGGCTGCCGATCGCAAGAGGCACGGCCGGCTCGGCGGGCCTTTATCGGCCTTCGGCCGTGAGACAGATGGGCAGCGGAACACCGTCGAATGATGCATCAACGGACTCGAGCAGTGGCACGGCCTGGCCAGTCGCTACGACAAGACCGCCGCCATCTACCTCGCCGCGATCTGCAAGGGCAGGGTTGTGCACGCGGGCGACGGCCTAACTCAAGAGCATTGCCGCGAAGGAGCTACCCCCCGCAGAAGCGGGGAGGACCAGATGAGGGTGCCGCACGGTCGCGTAGATTGAGGGCTATCCCCGCGGGCGCGGAGCGATCCTTCGTGACCGGCACAGCGTAGTCGGATGATGAAGCTATTGCATCTACCTCTTCGAGAAGTTGCAAGGCTGTCCGTTATGACCTGGGCGGGCCATGAGGGGCAGACCCGGCTCAAGCAGTTCCGCGCCGTCGCGACACGGTTCGAGGAACTTGCCGCCCCGGTACCGGGGCGGACTCCGCCTCGCAGCGGTCATCCTCTGGCTCCGCGAACCGGCACGATGATCATTGCCAGCGGACTGCACTCAGCCCGTTGCCGAGGTCCGTCACCTCTGCTCCGGCGAGAACGGCCGGGACGGCGCTGAGTCGGTCCGTCCGGAACTGCACTCGGTCCGGGCGCGGACCTCTCGGCAGTCGGCCGTACAGGACCAGCGCGTCGTCGTCCTCGTCCGCTGTTTCGCCGCCCACATCGATGAGCAGCGCGACAGTCCTGTCCAACTCCTGCTGGACCAACCGCTGGACGGCGTCGGTGGCCTGCTCACACTCGTTCTCGGTCAACCCGCCGAGGACAAAAGTGAGGACCTGGATGTCCGGCGCGACGTATCTGACGTCGCACACCACGTCCGTGTCAGCCGACAGCCAGAACTGCATACAGAGAGGCCCGACCGACAGGCCGACAAGCTCCAGCATGCGTCCCACAGGCAGCTTCACCTGTTCCCCCACGACATCCAACAGCATCCCGCAGCCCAGCGTCGGGTGTTCAACGGTGATCCCGGACCGGGCCAAATGGTCGGCGACCGAGCGGAACTCGGATTCGTCCATCCGACCCTCGCGGTACCAGGACAGATAGGTCTCCAACACCGCTGATGCTCCTCGTTGTCATCGCCCTGATACTTCAGCTGTAGATCGTATTCTTCGATGGCCGCCGCCTGACATCGGCCGCTGCCTGACATCGGCCGCTGCCTGGCATCGTCAGCGGGCGACGAGCAGCTTTTTCTCGTCCCGATCGATGTCCAGCGCCAGTACACCGGAACGGCTGGACGGATCGAGAACTCCCAGGACACGGTCTGCCTCGTCTGCGTCAGGATGCACGGGCACGCGGCGGTGGACCGGGAGCTGCGCATCGGGCGCTCTTGAACGTGCGTGCCGCACCGCTGCCGGGCAGTTGGGCTCGGCGAGACCCCGGCGCCTCTGCGGGCACGGCGGAAGCGCTCTGCCGCCGATCCGGGCCGTCCGGCGACATGGCGGCGCCCCTCGTTGTTGACGGTGCTTACATCCATGACTACCGTGATGTAATCACCGCTAACATCTGAGCGAGGGAGCAGTGGCATGTCATCGCCCCGGCAGGAGTCAGTGAAGGTCGATCTGGGTGGCCGGACGGTCACGGTTCCCAAGGGCGGGTTGTACGACCGGTACCGGATGGACACCGATCTCGACGAGGTGGCCCGTGATTCCCGTGTCAGTGGTGTGGACTTCTTCCGGCGGCTGCCCAAGACACGTGTCGACTCCCCCATCGGCCCGACGCTCACCCCGAACTTCTACTACCGCGTCTCGACCGCCCGGCTGACGATGCTGGCGCCTTCCCGCGCGATCCGTTCCCGGCTGCCCCGGGAGCTGGCGCCGCTGGAGGTCGCGCCGGGTCTGGGACTGGTGTCGGTGATGTTCTTCCGGTACGACGTGTGCGACATCGATTTCTACACCGAAGCCGCCGTCGGGGTCGCCGTGAAGCCGGCGCGGCACGGCAGGCTCGGGTTCGTCGATCTGGTCGCCGCCCTCAAGAACGAGCGCCTCGACTCCTACGTCCTCTCCCTGCCGGTGAGCACGGAGATCGCCCAGGTACGCGGTCACGACGGCTACGGCTTCCCGAAGTGGGTCACCGGGCTCGACGTCGGCATCGACGCCGACCGGACGACGGCGCGCGTGGCCAACGACACCGGCGGGACCGACCTGGCGCTCTCGGCGGCGACACCGGCCCAGACCCCGTACCGCAGCGGTGAGCGGGTCTCGTCCCTCACCTCGTACACGTCGATCGGCGGGGCGTGGCACTCGACCCTGAGCCAGACCAATGTGCTGTCGGCCGGGACCACGCTCCTCCCGCGCGGTGTCACGCTCCAGGCCGGGGAGGGCCGCATGGCCGACGACCTGCGTTCCCTCAGGCCCGTCCGGCCGGTTCAGCTCGATGTCATGGCCGAGGGCCAGCTCGCTCTGCACATGCCCGTCCCGACCTCGGTCCGGAGCCCGGAGTGAGGAGCCCTCTGATGGCCACCGATCACGCCGCCACCGCCATCGCCACCGCCGTGTCACCGGGCTCCGCCCGCGGCACCGGGCTGCCCGCGTCGCTGACTCCGGCCCGGATCGAGCGGCTGGCGGCACGTGTCGCCGCGGCGCCCGACGCCCTGTGGGTCACCACCAACACCCTTACACGGGCGCACCGTTGGCCGACCTTCCAGTATCCGCGCCAGCGGATGTCGAGAACGCGTTCGCGCGTGCCCGTGTCGCCCAGAAGGCGTGGGCGGCCACCTCGCTGGGGCAGCGCAAGAAGATCCTGCTGCGTTTCCACGACCTCGTCATGGCCCGCCAGGTCGAGGCCCTCGATCTGATGCAGGCCGAGAACGGCAAGACCCGCCGCGACGCGTTCCTGGAGGTGGTGGACATCGCGATCACCTCGCGGTACGTGGGCGACTCCGGACTCGGCCGCCGCCACGGCGCCGAGGGCATCCTCAAGTACACCGAGGCCCAGACCGTCGCCCATCAGCGCGTCCAGGGGTTCACCCCGCCCGCGCGCATCAGTCCCGAGACCTGGGCGGCCCTGCTGACCGGAGCGCTGAAGCTCCTCAAGGCGGCAGGTGTGCGCTGAGACCGACACCCGCTCCGTGTGGCGCCTGCACCTGGACGCACCGCTCCGCGGGGGTCACGGTGCCGCGAGGACGCCTCGGACGAGGGCCGTGAGTGCCTAGGGGGCCGCCGGGCAGGGGCCGCGCCAGCCGATGTGCCCGTCGGGGCGCACCAGGCGCGCGGCGTCCGTGTGGCCGACGCCGCGCAGGCGTGCCCACCGGCCGGGAGCCTCGCGGCGCGGACCACCGCCCTCGGAGCCAATGACCCGCGGCGACGCCGCCGACCGCGTGGGCCGGGGCGGCGCGTCGGCGTCCGACATCACGCCTGTGCCCCCGCATCAGCCGGGGGCACAGCTCCGCGCTACCGCTTCGTCTGGCCCCGCTCGAAGTACGCGGCCAGTTCCGGGTCGAGGGCGGGGACCTCGTGGGGTGTGCCGCCCGCGCGCAGCGACTCGGTGGCCCGGACTCCGGCCGCGACGGCCATGCGCGCGGCGACCGGCGAGGTGTCGGTGATGCCGCCGTCGCGGGCGAAGCGCACGAACTCGTCGATCAGGAGGGGGTCGGCGCCGCCGTGTCCGGCGTCGTCCTCGGCGTCCGGGACGGGGTACTCGGCGTCGGCTTCGGGCCGGTGGGCGGAGCGGTGGGAGTTCCACACCTTCACCACCGCCCCGGGGCCATCCCCGAAGTTCTCCAGCCGTCCCGCGTCCCCGATCACGGTGTAGTTGCGCCAGTAGTCGGGGGTGAAGTGGCACTGCTGGTAGGCCGCGAGCACGCCGTTGTCGAGACGCATGTTGACGAGGGACACGTCCTCGACGTCGATGACGGGGTTCAGGCCGCGCTGGGTGTGCGGCGGCCAGTGGCCGTCCTTCGTGTACCAGTCCTCGTGCTTGGGTTCACCGGGTGCCCGCCGGTGCGGACTGTCGCCGTAGACCAGGAGGTCCCCGAGGGCCTGGACCCGCTGGGTGTAGCCGTTCGCGAGCCAGTGCAGGACGTCGATGTCGTGGGCGGCCTTCTGTAGCAACAGGCCCGTGGTGTACTGCCGTTCGGCGTGCCAGTCCTTGAAGTACCAGTCGCCGCCGTAGCCGACGAAGTGCCGTACCCAGACGGTCTTGACCTCGCCGATCTCGCCGCGCGCGATGATGTCGCGCATCAGCCGGACGACGGGCATGTGGCGCATGTTGTGGCCGACGTAGAGGCGGCTGCCTGTGTCGTGGGCGGTGCGCAGGAGGGCGTCGCAGCGTTCGACGGTGATGTCGAGAGGCTTCTCGACGAAGACGGGCTTGCCCGCTTCGAGCGCTTCGCGGGCGACATCGGTGTGGGTGTGGTCGGGAGTGAGGACGAGGACGGCGTCGACGTCCGGGTCCGCGATCACCTTGTGGTGGTCGCCGCAGATCAGCGCGCCGGGGAACGCCAGGGCCGCGTCCGCCCGCGCGGCGGGGTCGTGGTCCGCGAGCGCGGTGACCCGGGAGCCGTCGCCCGGCCGGTGCGCGGTGCGGGCGATGCTGCCGCGCAGTCCGTAGCCGATGACGCCGAGGCGCAGGTCGCTGGGGGCGTCGGTCATGGCATGACCGCCTTTCCGTCGGATCGTGGATCAGTGGTGCCGTGCGGCGCGGGGACAGTGGTGCCGTACGGCGATGGAACAGGGAGCGTGCGCGCGCCACGGACCCGGTGAGCGGTCCGCGGCGCGTCGCTGCGGGGGCGGGAGCTACGGATGCACCAGCACGTGGGCGAGCGCGACCCGTCCGGTGCCGGTGAGCCGGATGCGGAGGTAGCGGGCGTCCGTGTCGGTGCCCAGGAGGGTGGGGCGCAGTGCCTTGCCGGTGATGTGCGTGGTGACGGCGCCGGCGAAGTCCGCCGAGGCGGCGAGCTGTACGTCGAAGTCGGACGTGGTCATGGCGCTGTCGTTCCAGATCTCGACCTGTCCGACGTGGTGGACGGCGCCCAGGTCCACCTGCCACCAGGCGCCCGCCTCGGAGAGGGTGCGGGTGTCGGTGGAGGTGTCGCCGTCGGTGGCGTCGGCCGCTGCCGCCGTGCCGTCCGTGGAGGACTGGGTGGCGGTGCCGGTACGGGCCAGGTCGGGGCGGAGCTGTTCGACGCCGCCCGCGTGTCCGGCGCCGGAGGCCGCGGCGACCCGGACGGCCTCGGCCGGGAGGCGGTCCAGCTTCGTGTGGTTCCCGGTCATGGCCGAGCCGGTGCCGCCGAGGGCCGGGGCGTCGGTGTCGGTCCAGTTCCCGGTGGCGTGGTTGTCGATGCCGTAGTCGGCCCAGTTGGACACCCACTTGTAGCCGACCCGTGTGATGACGTTACGAGTGACGGTGATGTGGCTGGACTGCTCGTCGAGGTAGATGCCGTTGCCGTCGCGCTCGGTGTTCCCGTACGCGCTGCGGTTGATGTAGTTCCCGGAGACGACGGTGCCGGGCTGGGCGCCCTGGGTGTAGATGGCGGCCCCGTCGTGCTGTGCGTCCTCGACGAGCATGACGTCCGTGATCCGGTTGTCCGTGATGCGGTTGTCGCGGAGCACGGACTGCCGGGCCTCGGGCTGGTTCCAGCCCCAGCCGACGGAGATCCCGGAGTAGGGAAGATGGTCGAGGGTGTTGTGGTCGATGACGGTGCCGGCCTCGTAGCCCGCCCAGATGCCCACGGAGTCCGTGTACTCCACGCCCGTGCGGCTGACGGTGTTGTAGGAGACCGTATTGCGGGCCCCGGTGAGTTCGGGGGCCGGCCTGGGTTCGGTGTCACCGATGTACGCGGCGCCGGAGGAGAGGTCGGTGAAGCGGGAGCGGGTGAGCGTGGAGTCCTGGGTGCCCCGTTCGAAGGTGACGCCCGCACCGCCGAGGTGGGTGAAGTCGTCGTGGTCGATGACCACATGGCGGCCGGCGCGTACGGTGAGGGCGGCGGCGGGCTTGGTGTAGAAGCGGCCCGCGTGGTCGACGGGGCCGGTGACGCCGGTCAGGGTCAGTCCGGCCTGGGTGCCCGCGTAGCCCTCGTCGGTGTCCGGCTGCCGGTAGGCGGCGTAGGCGAAGCCGATGCCGCTGACGCGGACGTCATGGGCGCCGTCGAGGACGAGAAGCCCCTCGGTGACCGGGGTGACGGCGCGGGAGCGGCGCGGGCTCTCGCCCGCGCGGGGCAGGTAGGTGACGGTGTGCGCGGCCGAGTCCCACACGAACTCCCCCGGTGTGTCTAGGAGTTCACGGGCATTCTCGAAGTGGGCGACTCCGCTGTAGCGGGCGGAGTCCACGGTCGTCGTGTCCCAGGACGGTCCCGTGCGGTCGGTTCCGGAGGCGGAGTTGGTCCAGCAGGGCTGGGCGAAGGTCATGAGGTCGCCGGTGACGGCGGCGATGCGGCAGTGGTAGTTGCGCCAGCGGACGCTGATGACCGCCTCGGCGTCGGTGGGGCGCGCCCAGTGGGCGATGCCGGTCTTCTCCGCCCCGGTCATACCGGACTTGGTGGCGTCGCAGACGGCGGCGGCGCAGGCCCCTCCCCGGGCGCGCACGGCGCGTCGCCCGTCGACGAACAGCTGGCGCGGCGTGATGCCTTTGGGCACCTTCGCTGTCCAGGTGCCGTCGGCGTTCACGGACCAGTCCGTCAGGGTGCGGCCGCCCGAGAGCACGGGGTGCGCGCCGCGCGCGGCGGTCCAGGTGACTCCGGAGTCCTGGGCGCCGAGCCTCAGTGGGGCGTCCAGTTCGTAGGTCCCGTCGGCGAGTTCGACGCGTACGTCCCGGGCGCCGACGGCGCGGGCGGCGTTCCGCGCTCCCTCGACGGAGCAGGGGCGGCCCTGGGTGCAGCGGGATCCCGAGCCGTGGGGTGCGGCGTGCAGGACCTTGGGCGAGGGGGCCGCCTGGGCGGCGGGCGGCGGGCCGAGGAGCAGGGCGGCGCCGGTGAGCAGGGCGGCTGCGGCGGCGCGGGCCGCGGGGGTGAATGGTCGCATGCGAGGACCTTCCGCTCGGACGGCCCGCCGCACGGGACGGGACGGGCCGGGACGATGGGGTGCGGCGTTCGGGTGCGGCGTTCGGGTGCGGGGTGGGAGGCACGCTTCTTTCGCGCTCGGGGGGGGGACGGATGGGGTATGGCGGCGCGCGTCCTGCCGGGTCAGCCGGTCACCGGGGCGAGCCGGTGGCCGGTCGTGCCGGGGCCGGTCCTTGCGTAGCCGGTCGCGCCGGGCTCGACCACGCCGGGTTCGGTCATCCCGGGCTCAGTCATGCCGTGGTCGGTCATGCCGTGGTCGTCCAGTCCGGGTGGCCCGGCATCGGCGGGTTCTTCGCGCCGAACAGCCAGTCCCGCAGGAACCGGTCCAGCGACCGGTCGCCCGTCACGGTCACGGCGTGGGCGATGAAGTCCTCGCTGGTGACCGTGCGGCCCTTGAAGCGGCGCGGCCACAGGCCCATGATCCGGTCGAACTTCCGTGTGCCGACGCGGAGTCGCAGGGCGTAGAGGACGAGTGCGCCGCCGTCGTAGATGTTGGTGCCGCCGAGGGCGGCGGGCAGTCCGGGCGGCCCGTCGCTCGCGCGGACCGCGTCGAGCTTGGCGTACGTCGCCTTCATCTTCGCGGCCATGTCCGACCAGCCGCGCTCCTGGCTGTAGAGCGCGGCGTAGTACACGGCCGGCCCCTCGTTGAGCCATGCCTGCTGCCAGTCGTGCGGCGTCACGCTGTCGCCGAACCACTGGTGGGTCAGCTCGTGCACCATGGTGTTCTCGTACGTGGGGTGGCCGTCGGCGTCGGGCTTGAACCAGTTGGTGCCCATCAGGGTGAGGGTCGTGTTCTCCAGGGCGTCGGTGTATCCGTCGTAGATGTGGATGCCGTACACCGAGAACGGGTAGCGGCCGAACTTGCGTTCCAGCCAGGCGAGATGGTCGGCCGTACGGGCCACGACCGGCGCGTACTCGTCCTCGCGGCCCTGCGGGACGATGTGCCGCAGCGGCAGCCCGGTGTGCGAGGTGCCGTACAGGTAGGTGCCCTTGACGACGGCGATGCCGAGCAGCTCCGTCGGCATGCGCTCGCGCAGGGCGAAGTGCCAGACGGTCGCGCCGTCGGCACGTCGGTCCTTGCCGGTCAGGACGCCGTTGGCGGCCGCGACGTATCCGGCGGGCGCGGAGAGGTGGAAGGTCCAGGTGGCCTTGTCGGAGGGGGTGTCGTTGCACGGCAGGAACGTGTCGGCCCGCGACGACTGCGCGGCCGAGGCGAAGCCGCCGTCCGAGCCGAACCGCCAGCCGGTGAGTCCGGACCGCGCCGCCTTGCCGTTGCCGTGGTAGGCGACCGTGACCTGGAACGGGGCGCCCTTGTGGAGCGGTGCGGCCGGGGTGACCGTCAGTTCCTGGCCCGACATTCCGAGGGACAGGGTGTGGGAGGCGCGGCGGCCGTTGACGGTGACCGAGTCGATGGTGTGGCCGTCCGTGTCCAGGTTGAACGCCGAAAGGTCCTGCGTCGCCCGCGCGTTCAGCTTCACCAGCGCGGTGAAGTCGTAGGTCACCGGGGTGAAGTCGAAGGTGAGGTCGTAGTGGTCGACCTGGTAGCCGCCGTTGCCGAGGGTCGGGAAGAGGGGGTCGCCGACGCCGTCGGAGCCGGGGCGGGGGTCGAAGCCCGCGGCCCGGGCCGGCGAGCCCAGCACCGGTACGGTGACCGCGGCGGCGACCGCCGTCTTCGTGAGGAACGCGCGTCTGCTGGTGGTCACTTCTTCCCCTTCTGCGAGGCCTGCTCGAACTCGGCGCGACAGGTGTCGCCTCCGGCGCGGCGCCACTTCTTGACCAGCGCGTCGTACGCGGACATCGGCTTGCGCCCGGTGATCAGGTCCTTCAGGCCGTCGAGGTGGATGGTGTAGAGGCTGCCGGACCCCTTGGAGTCCCAGGTCGGCGAGGAGTAGCCGAGGGTGGGGTCCTCGATGAGCCTCGGGATGAGGACCGTGTACGCCTCGTGCACATAGCGGGCGGCCTCGGGATGTGTGGCGCTGAAGAACGCGGGTGTCGCCGATGCGAGTTTGCCCCACGGCACGGTCACGTCCTGGGTGCCCTGCTTGGTGAGGACGGGCGTGCCGTTCGCGTCGCGCCGGTAGTCGGTGTTCTCCACGCCGTAGTTGATGAGGGTGTATTCGAGGGATCCGAACGGCGAGGCGGCGAAGTCGGCCAGACGCAGCAGCTCCTTCACCCGCTGCTCTCCGGCCTTGGTGATGTAGCAGTTCTGGAGCGAGACGTTGTCGGTCCAGGTGACCGCGTCCTTGCCGACGGGGACCATGGGCCGGACGTCGAAGGACTTGTCGATGGCCGCCATGGAGTCGACGTAGCCGGTGGCGGTGGTCAGGTACGAGGGCATGCCGTCGTAGACGTAGGCGGCCTTGCCGTTCTTGAACAGGTCCGTGTACTGGGCCTTCTGGGCGCCGGACATCTGCACGGTGCCCGGGTAGTAGCAGCCCGCCTTGTAGAGCTTGGCGGCGGTCTCGACCGCGTAGCGGTACTTGTCGTCCTCCAGCTGGTAGCGCCACTTGCCGGTCTGCCGGTCGAAGTGCCAGAAGTGCTGGGCCCCGGCGGACATCGCGAGCAGGATGGTGCCGCTGCCGGTGAAGAAGTACTGCTTCTTGCCGGTGTTCGTGAGGTCCTTGGCCAGCTCGACGAGGCGTTCGATGCTGTCGATCTGGTCGAGGCCGGTGACACCGGCCTGCCGCAGCAGGTCGGCCCGGTAGAAGCCCGCGCCGCCGGTGCCCGAGCGGGCGATGGGGATGCCGTAGAGCTTGCCGCCCTTGATGGCGTCGCGCCAGGCGTACTGCGGGACGGCCGCGAGGTTCGGGTAGTCCTTGACCTTGTCGCCGGAGAGGTGGGGGCCGAGGTCGGCGCACTTGGCGGCGAGGAAGGAGCCCATGTTGTCGACGCCGCCGGTCTCCGGGTACATGAAGATGTCCGGCAGCTGGTCGCCGGCCACCATGGTGGAGAACTTGGCCGGGTAGTCGTCGGCGGGTACGGCCGTGAAGTCGACCTCGGTGCCGAGCAGTTTCTCGATCTCCCGCCAGGCCGCGTTCTTGCCGCGCTCGGGCGGCAGCGGCGCGAAGGTCTCGGTGACGGCGGTGATCTTCTGCGCGCCCTTGAGCGGGGTCCCCCGGGTGGCGCGGGCCAGTTCGGCCGGGTACTTCAGGAAGGCGTTCGGGACGCCCGCCGCGGTGCCGGGCAGGTCGGCCTTGATGCCGATGTTGCGCACCGTGGTGCTCGGCAGCAGACCGGCGCTCTTGGCCTCGGCCTTGGCGGCGGTGCCGCCGTCGCCGCACGCGGCGAGCAGCGGTGCCGCGGCGACGGCGAGACCGGCGCCCGCACCCCAGCGGAACAGGGTGCGGCGGTCGACGGATGTGGTGCCGGACATGGCGGGACTCCTCAATACGAGGCGGGCACGGGAGGATTCGGGGTTCGGGGCGGTTGGGGTGGTGCGGCCGGACACGGTGGCCCTGTCCTTCGGGGCGCGGTCAGCCCTTGACGGCTCCGGTGAGGACGCCCTTGGTGAAGAACCGCTGGAGGAAGGGGTAGACGAGCAGGATCGGCACGACGGCGATGACCAGTACGGCCATCTGGACGGCCTGCTGCGGGGCGACCACCTCGCCGGCCGCCGCGGTGTCGAGGTTCTGGCCCTGGAGGATGAAGGTGCGCAGGACCATGGGCAGCGGCCACTTGTCGTTGTCGCCGAGGTACAGCAGCGCGTTGAAGTACGCGTTCCAGTAGGAGACGGCGTAGAACAGCCCGACGACGGCGATGACCGCCTTGGAGAGCGGCAGGACGACGCGGACCAGGGTCCGGAGGTCGCCCGCGCCGTCCACCTTCGCCGCGTCGTACAGCTCCTCGGGCAGGTTCATGAAGAAGGCCCGCATCACGACGAGGTTGAAGGCGCTGACCATGGTGGGCAGGACGAGCGCGGCGAAGGTGTTGTAGAGGCCCAGTTCCTTGACCAGCAGGAAGTTGGGGATGACGCCCGCGTTGAAGAGCATGGTGAACAGGGCGGTCATGAGGATGAACCGGCCGCCGACGATGCCACGGCGCGACAGTCCGTACGCCATGCCGATGGTGGCGAGGAGGCTGCATGCGGTGCCCACGACGGTGACGCCGACGCTGACGAACAGGGCGCGGGTCACCCGGCCGCCGGTGAACGCGGTCCGGTAGGCGTCGAGGCTGGGGTGGTCGGGCCACAGGACGAGCCCGTTGGACTTGATGATGTCGCTCTGCGAGGCGAAGCTCGTGCCGATCACCCCGAGCAGCGGGTACGCCACCAGGCCGACGACGAGCACCAGGGCCAGGCCCTTGAGGACGAGACCCACCCGGGTGGGTTTCTCCATCCACGGGGGACGGGCACCGGAGGGGCGCAGCTCTCCCGCCTCGGGGACGGGCCGGCCTGTGCGCACGCGGCGCGTCTTCACAGCGGACGTCTCAACGGTCAGCACCGCGGTACACCCCTTCATGACCGAGCCGGTGGGCGAACTTGTTGGCGCCGATGACGAGGACGGTGCCGATCACTGCCTTCACCAGGCCGACGGCGGCGGCCGTTCCCCACTGGTTGTCCTTGATGCCGTGGAAGTAGACGTAGGTGTCGAGGACTTCACCGGCGTCGGGTCCGACTGCGTCGCGCTGGAGCAGGATCTGTTCGAAGCCGACGGTGAGGATGTTGCCGAGGTTGAGGATGAGCAGCAGGACGAGCACCGGGGACAGGCCGGGCAGGGTGACGTGCCAGAAGCGGCGCCACCGGGCCGCGCCGTCCATGGCCGCCGCCTCGTACAGGCCGCGGTCGATGGAGAGCAGCGCCGCGAGGATGATGATGGTGCCCCAGCCGGCGTCCTTCCACATCACCTGGAGCGCGAGCAGCCAGGGGAAGGCGTTCGGGTCGGTCGTCATGTCGTAGCGCGGCAGGCCGAGCGATCCGAGCACGTCGGGCACGACGCCCGCGCCGCCCAGGATCTGCTGGAAGATCGAGACGATGATCACCCAGCCGATGAAGTGCGGCAGATACACGACGCTCTGCACGAAGCGGCGGAGTTTGTCGCTGACGATGCTGTTGAGCAGCAGGGCGAGCCCGATCGGCACCGGGAAGAACAGGACGAGCTGGACGAGCGCGATCTCCAGCGTGTTGCCGGTCGCCGACCAGAAGTCGGGGTCGGCGAAGGCCGTCGAGAAGTTGGTGAAGCCGGTCCAGGCGCTGTGCATGTAGCCCAGGTAGGGCTGGTAGTCCTGGAAGGCCACCAGGTAGCCGAGCAGCGGTACGTAGTGGAACACCACGAAGTACAGGAAGCCGGGCAGGCACAGCAGCAGCATCACTTTGTCGCGCTTGACGCGCTGCCAGAGGGTCTTGCGGGGAACGCGGTCGACGGCGGTCGGTGGTACGGAGACAGTCATGGAGCGGTCCTGTTCGGCCGGTTGGCGCAGGAACTGGTATCTGCGGCGGCAAGTTAGTAAGCGGTTAACCTCATCGTCAATAGATTCGGCGATCTGACGGGTCGTGATGACAGCGCGAACAGGCCAGTTATGCGGGGTATTTCTGCTGCAAACAGGGCAACTCGGCTGTCAGATTTTCTTCCCGACCTTGACGGTCCTGCGGCGTGCTCCCTAGCGTTCGGTCCGCCATAGAACACGTTTACTGTCCGGAGGCAGGGTGCGTACCACTGACGAGGCGCCGGTCGAGGCCACGGCCGCCGACGCCACACCGCCCCCGCGGCGGCCCCGCACGGTTCTCGCGATGGACTCCTCCGTCGTGGACGACGTCTTCCCGCCGTCCGTACGGGCGCGCCTGGAGGAGACCGCGGACATCCGGCCTCCGTCGGTCGTGGCGGAGTTCACCAGCCCGTCGGCGCGCGCGGCCCTCGCCGAGTGCGAGGTCCTGCTCACCGGCTGGGGCTGCCCGCCGGTCGACAGGGCCGCGCTCGACCGGGCGCCCCGGCTGCGCGCGGTGATCCACGCGGCCGGCACCGTGAAGACGTTCCTGGGCCGGGAGGCCTACGAGCGCGGCATCGCCGTCTCCTCGGCGGCGGCGGCCAACGCGGTGCCGGTCGCCGAGTTCACGCTCGCCGCGATCATCCTGGGCGCCAAGCGTGCCTTCCCGCTCGCCCGTCTCTTCCAGGACCGGCGCACCCACCGCACCGACGCCGACCTGGACCGCCACCACTGGCTCGGCACCCGCGGCATCACCGTCGGCGTGGTCGGCGCCTCCCGCATCGGCCGCCGCGTCACCGAGCTGCTGCGCACCCTGGACGCCGAGGTGCTGCTGTACGACCCGTACATCGGCGACGCCGAGGCGGGGCTGCTCGGCGCCACCCGCACCGATCTGGACACCCTGGTGGCGACCAGCGACGTGGTGACCCTGCACGCGCCGGACACCCCGGAGACCCGGCACCTGCTCGACGCCCGCAGGCTGGGCCTGATGCGTCCGGGCGCGCTCCTCGTGAACACCGCGCGCGGTCCGCTCGTGGACACCGCCGCCCTCACGGACCACCTGGTCAGCGGCCGGATCGACGCCGTTCTCGACGTCACGGATCCCGAACCGCTGCCCGCCGGGCACCCGTTGTGGGACCAGCCCAACGTCTTCATCACCCCGCATCTGGCCGGTGCCCAGGGCAACGAGGTGGGCCGGCTCGGCGCGCTCGCCGTCGACGAACTGGCCCGGTACGCGCGCGGCGTGCCGCTGGCGCACGCCGTGCTCCTGGAGGACCTGGAGCGGATCGCGTGAGCGCAGCCGCGCCGCACGCCATAGTCTCTGGGGCGGCGGGCCGAGCACAGGCAGACCAGCACGACCATCAGGGGGTGGACCGGATGTCCCGGCAGAGTTCCACGGCACCCGGGCCGGACGGCGAGGTACAGGGCGACGGGCAGGGGGAGCGGAGCGGGCAGCGCCGCGCGACCGTCGTCGACGTCGCGCGGCGGGCCGGTGTGTCCACGGCGACCGTCTCGCGGGTCATGAACCGCAACTACCCGGTCGCCGCGGCCACACGCGAGCGCGTCGAGGCGGCCATGCGGGAGCTGGGCTATGTGGTCAACGCCCATGCGCGGGCGCTGGCCGGTGCCTCCGGCCGCACCGTCGGCATCATCGTCGGTGAACTGATCGACCCGTTCTACGCGTACATCGCGCGCGGCGTCGAACGTGAGGCCACCGCCGGTGACCGGCTCTGCCTGGTGTGCTGCACCCAGGGCGACCCGCAGCGGGAACTCGCCTTCATCGAGCTGATGCACGAGCGGCGCGCGGATGCCGTGGTGCTGGTCGGCGGCAGCGTCGAGGACCGCGCCTACAAGGCCGAACTGGCGCGCAGGGCAAGCGAACTGGACGCGGGCGGTTCGAAGCTGGTGCTGTGCGGACGGCCCTCGCTCGGCGAGGACGTCCCGACGGTCGGGGTGGAGTACGACAACGAGGGCGGCGCCTTCGCGATCACCGACCATCTGATCACCCAGGGCCACGAGCGGATCCTCTACCTGGGCGGGCCGCCCGGCCTCTCCACGGCGCGGGACCGGCTCGCCGGACACCGGCGCGCGCTCGAACTGCGCGGCATCCGGCGGGACCCCCTGCTGGAGCAGCCGGGCGCCTTCAGCCGCGCCTTCGGTCACCGGCGCATGGCCGAACTGCTCCGGGAAGGACCGGAGTTCACCGCCGTGTTCGCCGCGAACGACATCGTGGCGGCCGGCGCGGCGCAGGCCATGGAGGAGGCCGGGGTGCGCATCCCGCAGGACATGTCGCTGGTCGGCTACGACGACATCCCGGTGGCCCAGGAGCTGCGGCCCCGGCTGACCACCGTCCGGATCCCGCTGGAGGAGATGGGCCGGCAGGCGGTGCGGGTGGCACTCAACGGCGGGGACGAGGACGACTGGCGCGCCCCGACGACCGGGACGCTGCGCCTGGGTACGCACATCGTCGTGCGGGAGTCGGCGGGGCCGCCGCGGGGCGGGTTCCCGGGGAGCGGGCGCGCGCGCCGGGGCTGACGCACGCGGTCTCCGTGCCTGCGCGCGCCCTCGATTACCCGGGGCGCGGGGGCGTCGGCACCTGGGCCCGGGCTCCTGGACGCGCGTGCCGCCGCTCTCCTGCGGTGCCGGACACAGGAACGTGCTCGATCCTGCTCGCAAGAGCGCTGGTTCGCATAGTAACGAGCAGAAACTCGGCGCACCCCCTTGCGACCGGACAGCAAACGCTTACATGCTGACGTGCAGCGCCGCCCGCTCGTCCCGTTCGTCGCCCTGACGCCGTTCGTCCCATGGGAGTTCCCGGATGCGCCCTGCCCACAAGCCTCTCCACGCCCCCGCCGAGCCGCCCGTCGCCGGTCGCCGTGCCGTGCTCGCCGCACTGGCGGGTGCCGGTGCGGCCGTGGCCCTCGGCGGCGGATCCGCGGCCGCCACCCCCGCGTCGGCCGCCTCCCCCGCGCCACACGGCGCAGGGAGCGGCGACACACTGCTCGTGGAAGCCTTTCCGGACGCCGAGACGGAGCGGCTGCGGCTCGACCGGTCGCTGCGGGCCAGCGAGTTCATCCCCACCGGCCGCTACGCCGCACCCGGCGCGGCCGTCACGCTCCGGGTACGGCCGGTCCACGGGGCGCTCCCGGTGCTGCACATCGGCACCTTCGACGACTACCACACGAACACGGACCTGAAGGCCCCCCGGGTGTTCCGGCTCCGTCCGGGGCTGAACAAGGTCGTGGACCGCTACGGCGGGCCGGTGTACCTCAGCTTCGCCGGACACGGCCGGCGGGCCGCCGTCACCTTCGTCTCCGGCGCCCGGCCGATGGCCGTGTTCGAACTGGGCCGGACGAGCGAGCGGGAGTTCCAGCGGCGGCTCGACACCGTCACCGACGTCCCCTGGGTCGAACTCGTCACGGCACGGGCCGTCCTGACGCTCACCCGCGAGGGCGCGCTGCTGTACCGGGACGAGGACCACACCGCCCTGATGTCGCTGTTCGACACCGTCATCAGCTCGCACGACCGCGTCAGCGGCCTCGACGGCCGTCGGTCCCTCGACCGGCCCAAGGCGGGCCGCTACCACTTCAACGAGGTCAGCGTCGTCCCCAACGGTGTCGGCGCGTACGCCTGGCACGGCTTCAACGGCTTCCCCCGCGCCTACATGGACCGCCTGTGCACGGTCAGCGGTCTCACCACCCGCGGCTGGGGTCTCTACCACGAGCTGGGACACCTCAACCAGCAGGCCGCGTACCAGGCCGGCAGCCTCACCGAAGTCACCGTGAACATCTACTCGCTGGCGGCGCAGCGCACCCTGGGACAGCCCTCGAACCTCCTCACGGTCGACGCGCGGACGGGCCTGAACTGGTTCCAGTCCGCCCGCGCCAAGCTCGGCACCCCCGGCCTCTCCTACGTCGACGGCCTAGGCGCCTACGAGCAGTTGGTCCCGCTGCGCCAGCTGGAACTCGCCTTCGGCGACGACTTCTGGCCCCGGCTGCACCGGCTGGTCCGCACGGAGCACCAGCACGACGCGCCGGTGGAGGACTACGACCACCCGCCGGAGGTCGAAGCCCGCCAGTACCGCGCCCTCGCCACCTACGCCTCCCGCACGGCGGGCCGCGATCTGACGGACTTCTTCGTCGGCACATGGGCGATGCCCGTCGACGCGCGGGGCATCGCGGAGATCGCCGCCCTGCGCCTGCCGAAGCCGGACACGGACCCGAGCACGCTCTCGGACTGACGGCGCTCCCCCGCGCCACCGCGTCCCCTCCCCGCGCCGAGGACGCGGCGAGGGCCGGGCCGTAGCGCGCCCCGCCCCCTCACTCCGCCCACCGGCGCCCACCGTACGGATCGCCCCAAGGAGACGATGTCCATGCGCACCCCCGCATCCCCGTCCCGCCGCTCCGTCCTCGCCGCGGCCACGGGCGCCGCGCTCACCGTCGGCGGCCTCGGCGCCGGCTCCGCCCGCGCCGCGGGCCCCGCCGGTACCACGAGCGCCGCCCATGGCCACGGCGACCTCGTCGTACCGCTCGTCGCCCGTCCCTCCGCCGAGGCGGAGCGGCTGCGCCTCGGCCAGGCCCTGCGCGCCGCCGAGTTCCAGCCGACCGGCCGCTATCTCCCGCCGGGCACCGTGCTGCGCTGCGAGGTACTGCCCCACCACGGTGCGGCGCCGACCCTGTGGATCGGGCAGTGGGACTACTACGGCACCGTCACCGCACCGCGCGCCTACCCGCTCCGGCCCGGCGCGAACACCGTGACCGACCCGCACGGCGGACCCGTGTATCTCACCCTCGAGGGCGACGGGCAGCGCGCAGCGGTCCGGCTGCGGAGCGGTTCCGTGCCCATGCCGGTCTTCACGCTCGGGCGCACCTCCGAGGCCCGCTACCAGCACCAGTTGGACACCTGCACCGATGTGCCGGTCGTCGAGCTGCACGGGCCGCGCTCGATCGTGACGCTCACCCGGGACGGAGCGCTGCTGTACCGCGACGAGGACCACGCGGCGCTGCTCGGCCTCCTGGAGCGGATCATCGACGCCGAGTCCGACATCAGCGGTCTGGACGGCTCGAAGGCGGTGCACCGGCCCAAGGCCGGCGGCTACCACTTCACCGAGGTGTCGGTGGTGCCGTCCGGCGTCGGCGCGTACGCGACACACGGGTACAACGGGTTCCCGCGCGCCTATCTCGACCGGGCCACGACCGTGGAGGGGCTGCTCACCCGCGGCTGGGGGCTGTACCACGAACTGGGGCATCTGCATCAGCAGTTCGCGTACAAGCCGTCCGGGCTCACCGAGGTCACGGTGAACATCTACTCCCTGGCCGTGCAGCGCGCCCTCGGCCGGACCTCCAATCTCCTCACCGTCGACCCGAAGACGGGCCTGGACTACTTCCAGTCCGCGCGGGCCAAGTTCGGCACGGCGGGGCTGACGTACGAGAAGTCCTTCGGCGCGTACGAGAAGCTGGTGCCGCTGCGTCAGCTGGAGCTGGCCTTCGGCGCGGACTTCTGGCCCCGGCTGCACAAGCTGGTGCGCGAGGAGAACCCGCAGTCGGACTCCACCGAGACGGCCCTGCGCTACCGGGCGCTCGCCACCTACGCCAGCCGGGTCGCCGGACGCGACCTCACCGACTTCTTCGTCACCACCTGGGCGTTCCCCATCGACGCCGAGGGCCGCGCCGAACTGGCCGCACTCCAGCTCCCCGCACCGTCGACCGACCCGGCCACGCTGGCCGACTGATCCCGCAGGAAGAGATCCGCCATGGAACTGAGCAGACGCCAGACCCTCGCGCTCGCCTCGGCGGGCGCCGCCGCCGGACTCGTCGCCCGTGCGGGCGGTGCGAGCGCCGCCGCCGCATCCGGCGACGACCCCTACGAGCCGCTGCTCGCACGGGCCGCGCAGCAGTTGACCGGCGGCGCCTTCGACCCGGCGGACCCGGACTTCGCCGCCGCGCTCACCGCCCTGGACACCCAGGCCGCCGCCTGGTGGCGGCAGATCGACACCTCCGCGGGCCGCACCGCGCTGTGGGCGGACCTGTCCCCGGCCTCCGATCCGGGCATGTTCGGCCAGAGCTACCCGCGGCTGCGCACGATCGCGACCGCGTGGGCCACGCCCGGCACCTCGCTCACCGGGCAGGCGGCGGTGCGCGACGGCCTCCTCGACGCGCTCCGCTTCCTGCACACCACTGGCTACAACGCCTCCCGCCGCGAGACCGGCAACTGGTGGTTCTGGGAGATCGGGGCGCCCCGCGCGCTGATGGACGTCTGCGTCCTGCTGCGCGCGGAACTGTCCGCGCAGGACCGCGACGCCTATGTGGCGACGGTGGCCCGTTTCGTCCCCGACCCGGACCGCCGCACCAACTCCCCCACGCTCGCCGAGACGGGCGCCAACCGCACCGACAAGGCCGTCATCGTCGCGCTGCGCGGGCTGCTCGCGGGCGACCCCGCCGCGCTCGCCCTGGCCCGCGACGGCCTGTCGGACGTCCGGGACAAGGGGAAGAACAGCCTGTTCCAGTACGTCACCTCGGGCGACGGCTTCTACCGGGACGGCTCGTTCGTGCAGCACTCGGACGTCGCGTACACGGGCACGTACGGCAGTGTCCTGCTCGGGGGCGCCGGTCAGCTGATCGCGCTGCTCGCCGGTTCCGACTGGGCCGTCACCGACCCGGCGGTCGAGGTGTTGTACGAGGCCGTGGAGCGCTCCTTCGAGCCTCTCCTGTTCGACGGCGTGATGATGGACGCGGTGCGCGGCCGCGCCGTCTCCCGCGAGCGCGCGCGGGACCATGCCGACGGGGCCGCCGCGGTGGCGCACATCCTCCAGCTCGCCGAGGGGGCACCGGACGCGTACGCGGACCGCTGGCGCGCCGCGGCCAAGGGCTGGATCCTGCGCAACACGAGGACGCCGTACCGGACGCTCGTCGGGATCCCGGACCTGGCCCGTGCGAAGGCCGTCCTCGGCGATCGGACCGTGCGGCCCGCCGACCGCCCCGACGGGCACTTCGTCTTCGCCGACATGGACCGGGTGGTGCACCGGCGCCGGTCGTGGGCGTGCGCGCTGTCGCTGTCGTCGCGGCGCATCGCCGCCTACGAGGCGGGCAACGGCGAGAACCTGCACGGCTGGTACACCGGCGACGGCATGACGTACCTGTACGACGGCGACGACACGGACGTCTTCGGTGACGCCTTCTGGCCCACCGTCGACCCGTACCGGCTGCCGGGGACGACGGTGGACACCCGGGTCCGGGCCGATCTCGGGACCGGCGGCGGGACCGGCACCTTCCGCCCGCAGAACGCGGTCGCGGGCGGTGCGGTGCTCGACGCCCGCCACGGTGCCGCCGCGATGGAGCTGATCGCGGACGGGTCGACGCTGCGGGCCAAGAAGGCGTGGTTCTTCCTGGACAACGCGGTCGTCGCCCTCGGCGCCGGGATCACCGCGAGCGACGGCAGGACCGTCGAGACCGTCGTCGAGAACCGGAACCTGCATGCCCAGGGCGCGCCCCGGCTCGTCGTCGACGGACACCGGCAGTCCTCGCGGCAGGGGTGGTCGGCCGCGCTGGACGACGCCCGCTGGGCCCATCTGGAGGGCACGGGCGGGTACGTCTTCCCCTCCGGCGGGCCGCTGCGCGCGCTGCGGGAGGAACGCACCGGCACATGGAGCGCCCTCAACACCGGTGCGGACACCGCGGGCAGCACCACCCCGGTCACGCGCCGCTACGCCACTCTCTGGTTCGACCACGGGCCCTCCCCCGCCTCCGCGTCCTACTCCTATGTCCTGCTGCCGCGCGCCACCCCCGCCGCGACCCTGGCCTGGTCCCGCTCCCGCCCGGCGCGCGTGCTCGCCAACGACGCCACCGTCCAGGCTGTTGCCGCACCCCGCCACGGCCTGCTCGCGGCGCACTTCTGGGCGGCGGGCTCGGTCGACGGGCTCGGCACCGACGGCCCCGGCACCGTCCTGGTGTGCCGCCGCGGCGGGGACGTGACGGTGGCGGTGGCCGATCCGGGCCGTACGGCGACGGAGCTGACGGTCCGGCTGCCCTTCGCCGTGCGCAAGGTGGTCCACGCCGACGACACCGTGTCCGTGGTGCCGGGCCGCCGCCCCGTGCTCACCGTCCGCGTGGGCGGCTCACGGGGTCATACCCACACGGCCCGGCTCCGGTGAGACCGGTCCCCTCGCCTCCTGCCCCGCCACCCCCGGCCACCCGTATCGCACACCGTCCGACGAAGGAGCCAGCGAACCGCCATGCCCGCCCCGCACTTCCCCCTCCCGCCCACCGACCGTGTCCGCTCGCCCCTGACCGGCTGGACGCGGGCGCACTGGGAGGCCCTGGCCGACCGGCAGCTCGCGGCCCTGCTGCCGTACGCCACTCCGGGCTTCGCGCAGTACCGGCTGCCGGGCCGGGCCAGTTGGTCCGGGGTCGTCTCCGACGGCCTCGAAGGGTTCGCTCGGACATTTCTGCTGGCCTCCTTCCGGATCGCGGGCGCGGGCGGCGAGGACGACCGCGAGGGCGCTGATCCCACGGCCGTCTCCCATCTCATCGAAAGGTACACGCGGGGTCTGACAACGGGCACGGACCGTGACAGCGACGAGGCCTGGCCGGTGCTCACCGACTGCTCCCAGCAGATGGTGGAGGCCGCCTCGGTCGCACTCGCCCTGCACGAGACCCGTCCCTGGATCTGGGACCGGCTCGACTCCCGGGTGCAGGAGCGGGTCGTCGACTGGTTCTCCGGGTTCGTCGGCGCCCGGACCTGGGACAACAACTGGCGTCTCTTCCAGGTGGTGTCGGAGCAGTTCCTCGCCTCGGTCGGCGCGCCGTACAGCCAGGAGGACATCGACGCCGGGCTGGACCGGATCGAGGACTGGTACGTCGGCGACGGCTGGTACACGGACGGCGACGGCCGCAACTTCGACTACTACATCGGCTGGGCGATGCACCTGTACCCGCTCCTGTGGGCCCGCATGGCGGGACCGGACGGGGACGGCGGGCGCGGCGCCGTGTACCGGGAGCGGCTGGCCCAGTTCCTCACCACCTACCCGCAGTTCTTCGGTGCGGACGGCGCGCCGGTGCACCAGGGCCGGTCGCTGACGTACCGCGTCGCGGCGACGGCGCCGGTGTGGCTGGGCGCGCTCGCCGACTGCACCCCGCTCGCCCCGGGCCTGACCCGGCGCCTCGCCTCGGGTGCGGCCCGGCACTTCGCCGAGCGCGGGGTGCCGGACGAGCGGGGGCTGCTCCCGCTGGGCTGGTACGGCACGTTCCTGCCCGCGACGCAGGCGTACTCGGGGCCCGCGTCGCCGTACTGGGCGAGCAAGGGATTCCTCGGCCTGCTGCTGCCCGCCGACCATCCGGTGTGGGCGGACCGTGAACTCCCGCTCCCCGTCGAGCAGTCCACGCAGTACACGGCACTGCCCGCGCCGGGCTGGCTGCTGCACGGCACCCCGCACGACGGAGTCGTGCGCCTGGTCAACCACGGCAGCGACCACAACCCGCCGGACGGACCGGGGAGCGACGATCCCCACTACGCCAAGCTCGCCTATTCGACGGCCACCGCGCCGGAGTCCGCGCCGCACGCCTGGGCCCGCACGGTCGACAACCACATCGCGCTGCTCACCGCCGACGGCACCCCCTCACGGCGCCGCCGCATCGTCCCGCTGGCCTGCGCGGGACGCCGGGCGTCGTCCCGCCACCTCGCACAACTCCCCTATTGTGACGAGGAGTTCCCGATCGAGTCGACCAGTGTGCTGCACGGTCCGTGGGAGCTGCGCGTGCACCGAGTGCGGGCGCCCGAGGGCGTGACGGTGCGCGAGGGCGGGTACGCGGTCGCCGACGGCGTACGCCCGCAGGCGGAGCAGGGACCCGGCTGGGCGCTGGCCCGTACGGAATCGGGGCTGACCAGTGCCGTGGCCGCGCTGTACGGCTGGGACGAGGAGGCGGGCGTCGCGCGCGAGGCCGAGGCGAACGCCTGTGGTCCCCACTCGGCGACGCCGTACCTGCACGCCGTGCGCCACCCGGGCGGGGAGAGCGTCCATGTGACCCTGGTGGTGCTGACTCGTGACGTCGTGCACCCCTGGGTCCTGCGCGAGTCGGTCCGGTGCGTGCGCGGGGACGACGGGCTGGTGACGGTCACGTTCCCGGACGGCGAGACGGTCACGGTCTGACGAGACGGTCACCGTCTGAGGGGACATGAGGGGTCAGGTCACTCGAGGCCGCCCCGGCATGGTCCGTTCCGGGAGCCGGTACACGGAGACATGGGACCGTGACTCGGCGGTGAACTCCGCTCCCGTCCAGTCCGCGTACCGGGCTTCCCGTTCGAGGCCGGCCAGTTGGGCCATGAGGTCGAGTTCGGCGGGCCAGATGTAGCGGTGCGGGCTGCGGGTCAGTCGCGCCTGCCTGGTCTCGTCGAAACGGAAGTGGTGCGAGACGACCTGCTGTCGCAGCGTGTCGTAGGTGTCCAGGCCGATGTAGCCGGGCTCGGACCGCCAGACGGTGGCGGCCTGGCCCGGCGGGAGCTTGCGCAGCTCGGGCACCCACAGCTCGACCACGAACCGCCCGCCGGGTGCGAGGTGGCGGGCGGCGTTGCGGAAGCACTCGACCTGCTCGGCCTGGGTGAGCAGGTTGGAGATCGTGTTGTAGACGAGGTAGACGAGGGTGTGCTCCCCCGGTACGACGGTCGTCGCCATGTCACCGATGACCACCGGGACCGTCGCCTCGTCCGCCTTGGAGCGCAGCCGCTCCGCCATCGGCCGTGACAGTTCGATGCCGGTGACCGGGACCCCGCGCTCCGCGAGCGGAACAGCCACCCGGCCGGTGCCGACGGCGAACTCGACCGCCGTCCCGTCCCCCGCGAGCCGGGCCAGGAACTCGACGGCCGGGCCCAGGATTTCCGGCGCGAACATGCCCGAACCGGGTGTGTCGTAGCTCTGTGCGGTGTCCTCGTCCCAGATCTCTGACTGCTCCATGCCTCCCACGCTTGCCGCTGCCCCGCGCGGTGTCCAGCGAATATCCGCCGTCCCCGGGCGTCAGTCCCGCGCCGGGGAGACGACCCAGAGGCGGTGGTCCCAGCCGATGTCCCGGCAGGTGCGCACCGTCAGTCCCGCGCGCTCGGCGAGGCGGGCGACGTGTTCCGCGTCCCGGACGCCCGAGCCGAAGGCGCACTTGAGACGCAGGTGGTGCACGACGGCGTCGATGTCGTCGGCGTCGGCCGGTGCCACCTGTTCCACCAGGACCAGTGTGCCGTCGACGGCCAGTCCGGCACCGGCCTCGGCGAGGACCTGTACGGCGTCGTCGTCGGGCAGCCACTCCAGTTGCCTGCACATCAGCAGGGTCCGAGCGCCCTCGGGTACGCCGGAAGCGCGCGGGACGAGTTCGACGCGCGGCAGCACATCGGTGTCGAGCAGTTCCTCCCGCAGCACCCGCAGCGCGGAGGGCATGGCGACGATCTGGGAGCGCAGTCGGGGGAACGCCTTGGCGAGGGCGTTGACGACGGTGGCCGAACCGTGTCCGGTCGCGGTCAGCACGGGCACCGAGGCCCACTCGTGGGCGCCGACGACGCCGGGGGCGACCCAGCGGGCGTGGTCCTCGACGGCCGCGCGCGCGGTGCCGGCCAGGCGGGGGTCGTCGGTCATCGCACCGGCCAGGGTCCGGCCGTCGTGGGTGCGGTAGCCGGCCTCGCCGGTGCGCAGGGTGTGCAGGAGTCCGCTGAAAGAGGCGTCGAGTGCGGCCTGGGCGCCGCCCAGGTGGTACTCGTAGGCCGAGTGGTCGTCGTCGACGAGTTCCTCGCCGACCGGGGCCAGCCGGTAGCCGCCCTCTCCGTCGTCGGCGAGGACGTCGAGGGAGGCGAGGTAGGCGAGCAGCGCGGTGAGAGTGGCGGGGTCGGTGGCGGTGCGGGCGGCCAGTCGGCGGGGGTCGCGGACGCCGGAGGCGACGAGTTCGAAGACGCCGAGGGTGACGGCGGCGCGGATGGCGTAGCCGGGGGCGAGGTCGGTCAGCTCGTGCAGCCGCTCGTGGGCGTCGCCCTCTTCGTCCTCCTCGGCCGCCGGGACGCCGGGTGCGGTGGGTTCGGTGCGCCGCCAGTATCCGGTGATGTCCAGTTGCTCGCGCGGTACTTGACGTTCCGTCACCAGATGGCGGCGGATGCCCTTGAGGGTGACGGCCTCGCCCGCCACCCAGGCGAAGACGGTGCCGGGAAGCCACTCGGTGTCCCGGACCGCCTGCTCCAGCAGGCCGGTGGTGCCGGCGGGGGCGCCGTCGCGGGAGAGCCAGACGATGTCGGCGTCGGCGCGGGTGGGCAGTTCCTGGCGGTGGCTGTCCTCGCCGATCTCGACGAAGACCTTGGCGCGGGTGCCTTCGGGCATCTCCGCGAGCCAGCGGCCGATGGCGGGCAGCGCGGTCTCGTCACCGGCGATGAGCAGCCAGTCGGCGCCCTCGGGGTGGCTGTGGGACATCTTGGGTCCGGCGATCCAGGCGCTCTCGCCGGGCTTGACGCGTTCGGCCCAGCCGGAGGCGATGCCGCCCTCGTGCCGGACGAAGTCGAAGTCGATCTCTCCGGCGTCGGGGTCGAAGCGCACCGGTGTGTAGTCCTTGGAGACCGGACGGCCGTCGGCGGGCCAGTCGAGGCTGCTGACGTTCTGCCGGGGCAGCACCAGGCGCCCGTCCTCGTCGGTGAAGAAGAACTTGACGTGGTCGTCGAAGCCCTCGGTACGCAGCTCGGGCAGGGTGAGGCCGTCGCGGGTGAAGGTGCGGAGCTGTTCTCCGCCGAGGGTGAGGCGGCGCATTCCCGGGGTGATGTTCTCGGCGCGCAGCACGGTCAGTTCCCTGAGCACGATGGGGAAGGTGGCGACCGAACGGGGGCTGCGGGTGGGCATGCGGGCTCCTTCGTACCACGGGCGTTCCCGTGGGGGCGGGGTGTGGTGCGGCCGGTGGCACGGCACCCGCCGGTGGCCGGGTCCCGGGCGGGGTCCGGCCACCGGTGCGGGCGCGGTCCGGCGGACGGCGGTGACGGGTGGCGTGGGTGCTACTTGCCGGCGACGGCGTCGGCCAGGATCGGCGTCAGCTTCTGCGCGACCCAGGGCGAGCTGAGCGCGTCGGGGTAGGCGACGGCGGAGGCGAGGGTGTTCTCGGACGGCACGACGGCGTAGTGCTTGCCCTTGACCACCTTCAGGGACGCGAAGAGCTTGTTCTTCTCCAGTTCGGAGGCGGACACCAGTCCGTTGTCGCCGAACGGGTAGGTGATGAGCAGGACGTCGGCCTCCAGTTCGTCGAGGTTCTCCAGGCTGACGGCGTTCTTGTCGGCGCTGTACTTCTTGGCGTTGGGCGCCTTGGTCAGGCCGAGTCCCTCGAAGACACCGGGGTCCTGGTCGGCGTAGGAGGCGTAGGTGATCTGCTCGGGGTGGACGACCGCGTAGGTGTACGTCCTGCCCTTGAACTCGGGGTGGGCCGCGGCCGCGTCGGTGAACGCCTTCTCGTTGGCGGCGATGATCTGTTCGGCCTTGTCGGTCATACCGAGCGCCTTGGCGGCGATCTTCAGCCGCTCCTGCCAGGTGAGGGTGTCGGCGTCCTTCTTGTCGGCGTAGGTGACGACGGGGGCGATGGGCTTGAGCTTGGCGTAATCGGTGTTCATCGCCCAGGTGTTGACTCCGAGGATGACGTCCGGGGCGGCTTCGGCGACGGCCTCGTAGTCGGTGCCGTCGGTGTCGTCGTACGTCTTGAGCTTGGTCTTGCCGAGCTTGTCGATGGCCTGCTGCTTGTACTCGGGGACGGGACCGCCGTCCTCGGCGTCCGGGGTGATCACCGGGACGATGCCGAGGGCGAGGGCGATGTCGGTGTCGCCGTCGGAGACGGTGGCGACCCGGACCGGCTTCTTGGCGACCTCGGTGGTGCCCCAGGCGTTGGTGAGCTTAACGGGGAAGGCCGCGGAACCGGCGGTGGTGGCCGCGGGCTCGGAGCCGGCCTTGTCGTCCCCGGATCCCGAGCAGCCGGTGGCGAGGGCCAGGGCCGTGGCGACGGCGAGGAGGGTGCGTACGGCGCCGCGGCGGCCGGCCGCTCTGGTCAGGCGGTTCACGTTCTGTTCTCCTGGATGAGGTGGCGGCTGCCCAGCGGGAAGATCTGGGGCCGGTCGGTGCGGGGGTGGGGCACGACGACGCAGTCCAGGCCGAAGACCTCGGCCACGGTGCGTTCGTCGAGCACATCTGCCGGCGGGCCCTGGCGCACGATGCGTCCGTCGCGCATGGCGACGATCGTGTGCGCGTACAGGGCCGCCTGGTTGAGGTCGTGGGAGACGAGGACGATGGTCTTGCCGGTGCGTTCGTTCAGGTCGGCCAGCAGGTCCATCACCTCGATCTGGTGCGCGATGTCCAGATAGGTGGTGGGCTCGTCGAGCAGCAGGGTCGGGGTGTCCTGGGCGAGGGCGAGGGCGATCCACACGCGCTGGCGCTGGCCGCCGGAGAGGGCGTCGACCGGGCGGTCGATCAGTTCGGCGGTGCCGGTGGCCGTCAGCGCCTCGGCGATCAGCAGGTCGTCGGCGTCGGTGCGGCGCTGCCCGAACCGGCGGTGCGGGTGGCGGCCGCGCCACACCAGGTCGCCGACGGTGATGGACTCGGGTGCGATCGGGGACTGCGGCAGGATGCCGAGCCGGCGGGCCACCTCCCGGGTGCGCAGGGAGTGGATGTCGGCGCCGTCGAGCAGCACCGAGCCCTGGCTGACGGGCAGCAGCCGGGCGACGGACTTCAACAGGGTGGACTTGCCGCAGGCGTTGGGGCCGACGAGGGCGGTGACGCGTCCGGTCTCGACGGTGAGCGACAGTTCCTCGATGACGGGGGCGTCGCCGTATCCGGCGGTGATGCCGCGCGCCTGGAGCGTGTGCGGGCCGGTGGTGAGGGTCTGTTCGTTCACGAGACGGCTCCGTGCCTGCGCCGAAGGATCAGCCAGACGAAGTAGGGCGCGCCGAGCAGCGCGGTGAGGACCCCGGTGGGCACCGGGCTGATCAGGGGCGCGTTCTGGGCGAGGACGTCGGCGCCGACGACGAGGACCGCGCCGACCAGCGGGGCGAGGACGAGGGCTCGGTCGCCGCCGACGAGCCGGCCCGCGATGGGGCCGCTGATCAGCGAGACGAAGCCGATGGGTCCGACGACGCTGGTGGCCAGGGCCGCGGCGGCGGCGCCGACCAGCAGGGCGGCGGCGCGGGCCGGCCGGACCCGGGTGCCGAGACCGGTGGCGAGCTGGTCGCCCAGTGCCATCCCGGACAGCGGCCGGTACAGCAGGGCGGTGCAGACCAGGCAGCCGGCGAGACCGAGGGCGAGGGTGCGCACGCCCTGCCAGTCGGCGCCGTTGGTGCTGCCGATCAGCCA
Source organism: Streptomyces sp. PsTaAH-124 (assembly GCF_000373685.1). Taxonomy (NCBI): domain Bacteria; kingdom Bacillati; phylum Actinomycetota; class Actinomycetes; order Kitasatosporales; family Streptomycetaceae; genus Streptomyces; species Streptomyces sp. PsTaAH-124. The sequence continues at coordinate 61,962 of NZ_KB892162.1, forward strand.
GCGCATCACCACGGCGAGGTCGTTCTGGTCGGCGATGGTGAAGAGGTAGTTGGTGTAGGCGGTGCACACGGCGCTCAGTCCGATGCCGACCAGCACCAGCCGGTAGGTGTCCACGCCGCCCCGGTGGCTGAGCGCGTACACGGCGCCGAGCAGGGTGAAGGCCCCGGCCAGCGCGGCGAGCGGCGGCCCTGAGGTGAAGGCGGCGGGGGCGAGCAGCAGCACGGTGGCGGCGCCCGCCCCGGCGCCCGCCGAGATGCCGACGATGTCCGGGGTGGCCAGCGGGTTGCGGACGATCCGCTGGTAGAGGGCACCGGCGAGCCCGAACAGGGCGCCGGACAGCAGCGCGGCCAGGGCGCGGGGCATGCGCAGCTGGAAGATGAGGTAGTCGGCGAGTCCGGTGCGCAGGCCGAGGGCGGCGGGCAGGACGTCGGCGGCGGCGATGTGGGCGACCCCGCCGAGCAGGACGGAGGCGGTGGTGAAGCCGAGCAGGAACACGACGAGCACGGCGGTGACCACGGCGGTCCTGCGGTTGTGCGCGCGGCGCCGGGCGCGCAGCCGGGCGGCGGTGGCCTGCGGGGGGACGGTGGGTGCCGACGGTATGTCGCGGATCGCGGTCGCCATCACACCCGTACCAGGTTGCGGCGGCGGGCGAGCCACACGAAGAAGGGGGTGCCGACGACCGCGGTCATGACGCCGACCTGGATCTCGCCGTGGTCGATGACGAGCCGTCCCGCGGTGTCGGCGCCGGTGAGCAGGACGGCGCCGAGGGCCATGGACAGCGGGAGCGACCAGCGGTGGTCGGGGCCGACGAGCATGCGGGCGCAGTGCGGGGCGACGAGTCCGACGAAGGCGACGGGGCCGGTGGCGGCGGTGGCGGCGGCGCACAGCAGGACGGCCACGGCAGCGGCGGCGAGGCGGGCGCGTTCGACGGGGACGCCGAGTCCGCGGGCGGTCTCGTCGCCGAGGCTGAGGACGTTGAGGGTGCGGCCGAGGGGCAGGGCGAGCAGCAGTCCGGCGGCGGCGAACGGCAGTACGTCGTCCAGTACGGCGGCGCGGCCGGTGAGTTGGCCGACCGACCAGAACCGCAGATGGGCGTAGGCGGCGTCGTCGCGCACGACCATCAGCGTGATCAGTGAGGACATCACGGCGGCCAGGGCGACCCCGGCCAGGATCAGGCCGATGGTGGAGCTGCCGGTGTTGGTGCGGGTGCCGATGAGATAGACCAGTACGGCGCTGAGCGCGGCGCCGATCAGCGCTGTCCAGAAGTAGCCGCGGAGGTCGGTGACCCCGAAGTAGAGGATTCCCACGACGACGGCCATGGCCGCGCCCTGCTCGATGCCGAGGAGGCCGGGTTCGGACAGCGGGTTCATGGTCAGCGCCTGCATGATCAGTCCGGAGGCGCCCAGCGCCGCGCCGACGAGCAGCCCGAGGAAGGTCCGCGGTATGCGTTCGGTCCACAGCACATGGGAGTTGTACAGGTCGCCGTTCGGGTGGAGCAGGATGTGCACGATGTCGAGCGGGGAGATGTGGCGTGAGCCCAGTCCGATGCTCGCGATCAGGGTCGCCGCGACCGCGACCGCCGCCAGCAGCATGCAGGCGGCGCCCCGGGAGAAGCGGGTCCTGGCCGGTGGTGGCGACGTCGCCACCGGCGGGGACGTGGTTGTCATGATTTCTTCCGCTCCTCACGAGTCGTACGGCAAGTTAGGTTACCCTTACCTTGCCTGGCGTCGATACAACGCAGAGGCACAGGCCTCGAATCCAGGGGTCGTATGTCCGGCCCCGCACACCTGGGGGATCTCGTGACACAGAGCGCGGTTCGGACGAAGTCGGCGGAGCACGCGGACACGGCGGTGCCGGCGCACCGAACTCCGGAGCACCCGGAGCACGCGGACGACATGTGCATCACGACGGAGGGGCACCCCGTACACGTGCATGACTTCCACCAGTTCCTGTACGCCCCCCTGGGCCGGATCGTGGTGACGGTGCGGGACGCGGACCATGTGCTGTCTCCGGCGGTGGGTCTGTGGATGCCGGCGGGTGTGCCGCACAGCGCGCGCTTCGACCCCGACTCGCTGGTGGTCAGCGAGAGTTTCGAGGCCGAGCGCTACCGGCTGCCCTACACACGTGCGTCGGTCGTGCCCGTCACAGAGGCCAGGAGACGACTGCTGCTGGCCCGCATGCGCAGTTCGGGAGCGACCCCCGAGGACACCGCGCTCTTCGCCGAACTGGCGGGCGACGAGCGGCGGCTGCCCCTGCCCCGCCCCGTGAGCACGGCGGCCCGCGCGGTGGCCGTGGCGCTGCTGCGCGACCCGGGCGACCAGCGGACGGCGACGGAGTGGGCCGAGGCGCTGTACACGAGCTCGACCAGTCTGCGCAGGGCGTTCCGGGTGGAGACCGGCCTGTCCTTCTCGGAGTGGCGCACCCGGGCGCGGCTCAACCGCTCCTTGGCCCTGCTCGCCGAAGGGCACCAGGTGGGGGCCGTGGCGACCCGGGTCGGCTTCGTCAGCGCGAACGGCTTCATCCTGGCGTTCCGGCGCCATTTCGACCGTACCCCGGGCGCGTACGTCCGGGAGCGGACGGCGCCCGTCGTCGGGTAGCGTCCGCGTGCGCGGGGTGCGCCGCCGTGCCGCGGCGCACCCGCGATCTCCCGGAACACGGCCAGAAGTTGAGCACGCAACAGCTCCTTCGGGACGCATGTCACACCGCCGGGACGGGGCTTGACACCTCTCCGAACTTGGGAAATGTTAGGCCAGCCTTACCTAAGTAAGAATCTTGTGTGCGGTCTGTGCACGACCCGGCGGAGACCGCCGGTGCCGCCGCACCGGCCATCCGAACCCGGCCGGCCGCGCCTTCTCTCCCGCGCACACCACACCACCATCCCCACGAGGAGATCCCCCATGGCCGCCACCAACCCCTTCGAGGACGACGACGCCCGCTACCTGGTCCTGGTCAACGACGAGAACCAGCACTCCCTGTGGCCGGCCTTCGCCGAGGTTCCCGCGGGCTGGACCGTGGTCCACGGCGAGGACTCCCGGCAGGAGTGCCTCTCCTACGTGGACGAGCACTGGACCGACATGCGCCCGGCGAGCCTGGCCGGGCGGTCCTGAGCCGGACCGCCCCGCCCCGCCGGGTCAGAGCCGCAGGCTCAGCACGCTCGACCCCGGGCGGGGATCGAGGCCGGCCGGCCAGGCCGCGGTGGCGGGGTCCACCACGGTGAAGCCGTGCCGCAGGAAGAGGGCGGCCCCGCCGCTGGTCGCGGTGAAGACCGTGCCGACCGAGCGGGCCGCCGCCTCGGCGAGCAGCGCTCCCAGCAGGGCCGTACCGACACCCCGGCCCTGACTGGCCGCCGCCACACAGAAGTTGTAGACGACCGCGGTACGGGCCGCCACCCCCTGGCCGCAGCCGAGCCCCACACATCCCTCGACCCCGCCCGCGGCGGACTCGGCGATCAGGAAGTCGCCCGTGTCGCGCGCGTACTCGGTCGCGGAGCGCGCGCGTAGTTCTCCCGTACGGGCGAACGCGCGCGAGAGGCGGTACAGGGCGGCCACGTCGCCGGGTCCGGCCGCGCGCACCACCACCGGGTGCGGGGGGCGGAGCGCGGTCTGCGCGGGACGGAGCGCGGGGGGAGGAGTCACCGTGTCATCGGCTCTTTCACTCGGGGGGTTTCGCCGGCGCCGGCCGCAACCGGGGCGGGGACGGACCGACTTGACCGGGCCAAGAATAGATTGTTAGGTAAGCCTTACCTAACCAGAACGCGCCATCACTGATCAGGAGAGGAAGCACCATGACCGACACTTCCGGGCCGCAGCCCTTCACCCTCGACCGCCTCCGCGACGACCTCGCCGAGCTCCTCTACGTCGAGGCCGAGGAGGTCGCCGTCGACGAGAACGTGTTCGACCAGGGACTGGACTCGGTCCGGATGATGACGCTCGTCGAGGGCTGGCGGGCGCAGGGCGCCGAGGTCGGCTTCGCCGAACTCGCCCAGCGCCCGACCCTCGCCGACTGGGCCACGCTCCTCGCCCCCGCAGGAGCGCCCCGTGCGGGTGCGTGACCTCCTGGTCGACGTCGAACCCCTGCGCACCAGCAGGGACTTCCGGGCCATCTTCGTCGCCCGGGTGGTGTCCCTGTTCGGCCTGGGCATGGCGACCGTCGCCCTGTCCGCGCAGGTGTACGACCTCACCGAGTCGACCTTCAGCGTCGCCGTCGCCAGCATGGTCATGAGCGTGACGGTGCTGCTGGGCTCGCTGTGGGGCGGCTGGATGGCCGACCGCACGGACCGCAGGAGGCTCATCCTGCGGGCGCGCGCGGCCGCCGCTGCGGCCTTCGCGGGCCTCGCGGTCAACGCGTTCCTGGCCGACCCCAGCCTGTGGGGGATCTACGGCTGTGTCGCCCTGGACGGACTGGCCACCGGGGTGAGTGTCACCGCCCTGATGGCGGTGGCGCCCACCCTGGTCCGACCGGACCAGCTCCCGGCGGCCGGTGCGCTGATCTCCCTCACCGGTGAGATCGGCTCCATCTGCGCCCCGCTCCTCGGCGGTGTGCTGCTCGCCGCCGGGGGCCCCGGGCCGGTGTTCACGTTCACCGCCGTCACCACCGCCGTGACCGCCCTGCTCATCCTGCGCGTACGCCCCCTGCCACCGGTGGCGGACGAGGACGGCGAAGACGGCAAGGACGGCGGCTCCCCCCTCGTGGCCTTCCGGTTCGCGCTGCGCAATCGCGTGGTGGGGGCGCTGCTGGGCCTGGGCGGGATCACCGTGCTGTTCAACCTTCCGGTGGTGCTCTTCCCGGCGCTGGTCGCCACCCGCTTCGGCGGCGGCGACGTGATCCTCGGTCTGCTCTACACCGCCCCGGCCGTGGGCGCCGTCCTGGTCTCCGCCACCAGCGGCTGGGTCACCCGGCACGGGCGGCCCGGACGGCTGCTGCTCACCGCCGCGCTCACCGGCGGCCTGGCCACGATCGGTTTCGGCCTGAGCCACAGCGTCTGGATCGCCGTCCTCATGCTGGCCGTCGGCGGCGCCGCCGGCACGGTGTACGAGATCCTCGAGTACGCCCTGGTCCAGCACCACACCCCGGACCGGCTGCGCGGACGCGTGGTCAGCGTCGTCACCGCGCAGGGCACCACCGGCAACGTCCTCGGGGATGTCGAAGTCGCCCTGGTGGCACGCTGGTTCAACCCGGCCGGTGCCGCCGTCGTCAACGGCGCGGTGTGCGCGGTCGCCGCGGTCCTGGCCGCCGTCCTGGTCCCGGGACTGCGCCGGGCCACCCTCCCCCGCGACGAGGACGAGGCCGGGGCGGACGCCCTCGAAGGCCCGTCCGGCACCGGTCCCGGCCGGGACGCACCGACCGTCGTCGGCTGAGTCCCCCCGGCCGTCACCGGCAGAGCCCCCGGCCGCCGTCCCCGTCACCGGACCGACACCGACACCGACACCCCACCCGGGCGGAAGAGCCTGCGGGCCCTCCCGTCCGTTCCGCCGCGTCGCGCGTCCCACCGCGGCGCCCCGACTCCTGCCCCTCCCCTGCGGACGATGCCCCATCGTGCCGCGCCCCACCCTGGAGCGAGACCCATGACCGAGCGTGCCCAGCGGCGACTCCCCCTCACGGGAGCCCAGACCGGCGTCTGGTACGGCCAGCGGCTGGCCCCCGACTCCCCGGTCTACAACGTCGGGCAGTACGTGGAGATCAACGGTCCGGTCGAGGTCGCCGCCTTCGAGGCGGCCGTGTGCCGCACGGTCCGGGAGTGCGAGGCGCTCACGGTGCGGTTCGAGGAGGACGGGGCGGGCGAGCCCTGGCAGTTCCTCGCCCCGCACGGCGCCGCGCTGGACGGCCCGGCGCTGCGGGTGGTGGACCACCGGGACGCCACCGACCCGGACGCGGCCGCGCTGGAGCTGATGCGCTCCGACATGGGCCGTCCCGTGGACCCGGCCACCGGACCGCTGTTCGCGTACGCGCTGCACCTGGTCGGCCCGAACCGTGCCCTGTGGTACCAGCGCGCCCACCACATCGCGCTCGACGCCTACGCCTTCTCCCTGGTCTCCCGGCGCGTCGCCCAGGTGTACACCGCCCTGGTCCGGGGCGAGGAGCCCGAGCCCACGCCGTTCCGCCCGCTGGCCGACGTGGTCGCCGAGGAACAGACCTACCGGAATTCCGAACAGGCCGTCGCGGACCGGGAGTTCTGGTCGTCACGGCTCGCCGACCGGCCCGAACCGGAGCTGCTGGCCGGTGCCGCGCACCCGGCCTCGCAGACCTTCCTGCGCGACGGCGCCGTGCTGACCCCCGAGGCGACCGCCGGTCTGCACGCCATCGGACGTGCCGCGAAGGCGAGTTGGGCGGACACGGTGACGGCGGCGTTCGCCGCGTTCCTGCACCGCTCCACCGGCTCCCGGGACGTGCTGCTGTCCCTGCCCGCCATGTCCCGGCTGGGCTCGGCGGCCCTGTGGGTGCCGGCGATGGTGGTGAACGTACTGCCGCTGCGCGTCCCGGTCCGGCCCGGTACGGGCATCGGAGAACTGACGGCCGGGACCGCCCGGCTGGTCCGCGAACTCCGCGCCCACCAGCGCTACCGGGCCGAGGACATCCGGCGCGACCTCGGACTCGTCGGCCGGGAGCAGGGACTGCTCGGCCCGATGGTCAACATCAAGGCGTTCGACTACGCCCTGGACTTCGCGGGCGCGCCCGGCACCGCGCACAACATCGCCGCCGGACCCGTCCACGACCTCACCCTCGGCCTGTACCACGACGCGGCCGACGGACACATACGCTTCGAGCTGGACGCCAACCCGCTCGCCTACGACGCGGAGGAACTCGCCGCGCGCAGCGCCGAGTTCAACCGTTTCCTGGCCGAACTCTCGGCCGGCGGCCCCGGCACCCCGGTGAGCGCGCCCGAGCTGGTGGACGGCTGGACCCGGCGCGCCCTGCGGGACGCGGCCGAAGCCACCGCCAGGGAGGTGGAACCGGGCACGGTCGTGGACGCCGTCGCCGCGCAGGCCGCGGCACACCCCGCACGGACCGCCGTCGTCGCGGACGGACGCGAACTGACCTACACGGAGCTGGACGAGCGCGCGAACCGGATCGCCCGGCTGCTGATCGCGCGCGGTGCCGGGCCCGAGTCCTACGTCGGCATCGCGCTGCCGCGCACCGCGGACCTGCTGGTGGCCCTGCTGGCGGTGCTGAGGACGGGCGGCGCCTATCTGCCGCTGGACCTGGACTACCCGGCCGACCGGCTGGACCACATGGTCCGCGACGCCCGCCCGGTGTGTGTGCTGACCACCCTGGCTGCCGCCCCCTCGGCGCCGGACGTGCCGGGCACCGAGACCGTCGTCCTGGACGCTCCCGACACCCTGGCCGCCCTCGCGGCCCTGCCCGCGAACCCGGTCGCCGACGCCGAGCGGCTCGGCCCGCCGGACGGCGCGCACCCCGCGTACGTCATCCACACCTCCGGCTCCACCGGACGCCCCAAGGGCGTCGTGGTGCCGCACTCGGCGCTCGCCAACTTCCTGCGCATGCAGGCGCACGAGCTGGCCCTCTGCCCCGGTGACACCCTGGTCGCGGTCACCACGGTCTCCTTCGACATCGCGGCGCTGGAGCTGTGGGTGCCACTGATCAGCGGCGCCACCGTGGTCCTCGCCGACCGGGACACCGTGCGCGACCCGGCCGCCCTCTCGGCCCTGGTGGACGCCCACCGGCCGGCGGTGATGCAGGCGACCCCGTCACTGTGGCAGGCGCTGCTCGCCGAGGGGGCCCCGGCGTCCCTGGTCGGCACGTCCGTGCTGGTCGGCGGCGAGGCGGTCCCCGCGGACCTGGCCGAGCGGCTGACCCGGACCGCCAGGAAGGTCACCAACGTCTACGGCCCGACCGAGGCGACCGTCTGGGCCACCTCCGCCACCCTGTCCCCCGGCCACACGGGCACACCCGACATCGGCACCCCGTTCTGGAACACCCGCGCCCATGTCCTCGACGGCTCCCTGCGGCACACCCCGAACGGGCGGCTCGGGGAGCTGTACCTGGCCGGCGCCCAGCTCGCGCGCGGCTATCTGGGCCGCCACGCCCTGACCGCCGAGCGGTTCGTCGCCGACCCCTACGGCCCGCCCGGCACCCGCATGTACCGCACCGGCGACCTGGTGCGGCGCCGCGCGGACGGGCGGATCGAGTACGTCGGCCGGGCCGACGACCAGGTCAAGCTGCGCGGCTTCCGCATCGAACTCGGCGAGATCGAGAGCGTGCTGGGCGCGGCGGAGTCCGTGGGCCGTGCGGTGGCCGTGGTCCGCGAGGACGTGCCCGGCACCCAGCATCTCGCCGCCTACGTCGTCCCGGCGGGCGAGGGCCGGGTCCCGGACCCGGTCGCCCTGCGGGAGCTGACGGCCGCCCGGCTGCCGGAGTACATGGTGCCCTCGGCCGTGGTGGTCCTGGACGCCTTCCCGCTGACCGCCAACGGCAAGGTCGACCGGCGCGCGCTGCCCGCCCCCGACCTGTCCGGGCTGACCACGGCCGGGGCACGGGCGCCGCGCGGGGCCCGGGAGGAGATCCTGACCGGGATCCTCGCGGATGTGCTCGGCCTGCCGTCGGTGGGACCGGACGACGACTTCTTCACCCTCGGCGGGCACTCGCTGCTCGCCGCCCGGGTGATCGCCCGGGTGCGGGGCGCGCTGGGCACCGAGTGCGGCATCCGTGACGTGTTCGAGGCGCGTACGGCCGCGGCGCTGGCCGAGCGGCTGGCCGGACGGGACGGCTCCGCGCTCCCGCCGCTGACGGCCGCCGCCCGCCCGGAGCGGCTGCCCCTGTCGCACGCCCAGCGGCGGCTGTGGTTCCTGCACCAGATGCAGGGCCCGAGTGCCGCCTACAACATCCCGTTCGCGGCCCGCTTCACCGAGCCCCTGGACCCGGGCCCCCTGGACGCGGCGCTGGGTGACGTCGTGGCCCGGCACGAAACGCTGCGCACCGTGTTCGCGGAGGCGGGCGGGGAGCCGTACCAGCGGATCCTCTCCCCCGAGGAGGCGGGCGTGCGGCTGCGGGTCGTGGAGACGTCCGAGGCCCGCTTCGACGAGGAGCGTGAGCGGGCCCTCGGGCACCTCTTCGACCTGGCGGCCGAGCCGCCCGTCCGGGTCACGCTGCTCCGTGACCCGGCGACCGGGCGGCAGGCGCTGGTGGTGCTGCTGCACCACATCGCGAGCGACGAGTGGTCCATGGGCCCCTTCCTGCGCGACCTGGAGACGGCCTACGCGGCGCGGACCACGGGGACCGCACCCGAGTTCCCGGAACTCCCCGTCCAGTACGCGGACTTCGCGCTCTGGCAGCGCGCCCTGCTCGACGGCGCCGACGACTCGCCGACCGCCCGGCAGGCGGACCACTGGCGTGCGGTGCTGACGGGTCTGCCCGAGGAGCTGGCGCTGCCCGCCGACCGGCCGCGTCCGGCCGAGCCCGGCCCGGCGGGCGGCATGGTGCACCGCGCGCTTCCCGCCGAACTCGCCTCCCGCATCCGCGGATTGGCGCGGGAGAGCGGCACCAGTGTGTTCATGGTGGTGCACGCGGCGGTCGCCGCCCTGCTGCACCGGCTCGGCGCCGGTGACGACATCCCCCTCGGCACCCCGGTCGCCGGACGCACCGACACCGCGCTGGACGACCTCGTCGGCTTCTTCGTCAACACCCTGGTCCTGCGCACCGACCTGAGCGGCGACCCCACCTTCGCCGACCTGCTCCAGCGGGTCCGGGCCACCGACCTCACCGCACTGGACCACGCCGACCTGCCCTTCGACACGGTCGTCGAGGCCGTCAACCCGCGTCGCGGCCTGGCCCGGCACCCCCTCTTCCAGACGATGGTCTCGCACAGCACGGTCACCCAGGACGTGCGCCGCCTGTTCGGCCGGGACACCCGCGTGGACCGGATCGACCCCGGCACCACCAAGTTCGACCTCGACTTCACGTTCTCCGACACGGCACACGCCGACGACATCGACCTGGAGGTGTTCTTCGCCGCCGACCTCTTCGACCGCCCCACGGCCGAACGGCTGGCGGACCGCCTCCTGCGCCTGCTCGCACAGGCGGTCGCCGATCCCGCGCTCCCCGTCTCCGGGTACGACCTGCTCGACGCCACCGAACGCGAACAGCTCGCGGAGTGGAACGCCACCGCCCGCCCGGTGCCGGTGGAGACCGTGGTGGACCTGCTCGCCCAGCGGTCGGCCCACACCCCCGAGGCGACGGCCCTGGTCTGCGGCGCGGACCGGCTCAGCTTCGCCGACCTGGACGACCGGGTCGAGCTGCTGGCACGGACACTGGCCGCCGAGGGCGTCGGCCCGGACACCGTGGTGGCGCTCGCGCTGCCCCGCTCGGCCGACGCGGTGGTGGCCGCCTTCGCCGTCCTGCGTGCGGGCGGCGCCTACCTTCCGCTGGACCTGGACCATCCGGCGCACCGGCTGGAGTTCATGCTCCGGGACGCGGCACCGGTGTGCGTACTGACGTCCACGGACGTCGCCGCGGCGGTGCCCGAACTGCCGGGCGTGGCACGGCTGCTGCTGGACGAGCCCGCGTTCACGGCCCGCCTCGGCACGGCCATGGACCTGCCCGCTCCCCGCCCGGCCGGTCCCGGCCACCTCGCGTACGTCATCTACACCTCGGGCTCGACCGGCCGCCCCAAGGGCGTCGGACTGCACCACGCCGGGCTGACGAACCTGTACCGGGACCACGAGCGCGCCCTGTACCGGCCGGTCGCCGAGCGGCTGGGCCGGCGGGTGCGGGCCCTGCACACGGCGTCGTTCGCCTTCGACTCCTCCTGGGAGCAGTTGCTGTGGCTGGTCGCCGGGCACGAGCTGCACATCCTGGACGAGTTCGGCCGCCGGGACGCGGACGCCGTGGTCGCCCATGTCCGCGAGCACCGTATCGACACCCTGGACGTCACCCCGTCCTACGCCCGTCAGCTGCTCGACGCCGGACTGCTGACCGGCAGCTGGCGGCCGCCGCTGTTCCTGCTCGGCGGCGAGGCGGTGCCGCCCGCGCTGTGGACGGAGCTGGCCGCGGTTGCGGGGGTGGAGACCGTCAACTACTACGGTCCGACCGAGTTCACGGTGGACGCGCTCATGGCCCGGGTCACCGACAGCGCCACCCCGGTCGTCGGCCGCCCCCTGGACAACACCCGTGCCCAGGTGCTGGACGCGCGGCTGCGCCCGGTGCCGCCCGGGGTGGTGGGCGAGCTGTACCTGTCGGGTGCGCAGCACGCGCGCGGCTATCTGGGCCGCCACGCCCTGACCGCCGAGCGGTTCGTCGCCGACCCCTACGGCCCGCCCGGCACCCGCATGTACCGCACCGGCG
>NZ_KB892162.1:74604-75816 GCF_000373685.1 Streptomyces sp. PsTaAH-124
CGCGGCGGTCGCCGCCCTGCTGCACCGGCTCGGCGCCGGTGACGACATCCCCCTCGGCACCCCGGTCGCCGGACGCACCGACACCGCGCTGGACGGCCTCGTCGGCTTCTTCGTCAACACCCTCGTGCTCCGCACCGACCTCTCCGGCGACCCGAGCTTCACGGACCTGCTGGCCCGGGTGCGGGCGACCGACCTGGCCGCGCTGGACCACGCCGACCTGCCCTTCGACCGCATGGTGGAGGCCCTCGACCCGCACCGCACGCTGGCCCGCCACCCCCTCTTCCAGACGATGGTGGCCTACGAGGGCGGCGGCCCGGACCACAGCCGGCTGCTGGGCGCGGACACGGCGGAGTTCCCGGTCCGCGCCGGTGCGGCCAAGTTCGACCTGGAGATCCTTTTCCGGCGGCTGCCGGGCGCCGGAAGTCCGGTGCTGACCTGCGGAGTCCGGTACGCACTCGACCTGTTCGAGCGTTCCGGCGCCGAACGGCTGCTGTCCCGGCTGGTGCGGCTGCTGGAGCGGGTGGTGGCCGCACCGGACGCTCCCTTGGCACGACTGGAACTGCTGGACGCGGACGAGCGGGAACAGGTGCTGCGCGGCTGGAACGACACCGCTCGTGCCCTGGACGGACCCGCCACCCTCGCCGATCTCGTGGCGGACGGCGCCCGCGAGCCCGGGGCCGTCGCGCTGGTGCACGAAGGCACGCCGGTCAGCCGGGGAGTCTTCGAGGAGCGGGTCGACCGGCTGGCCCGGCTGCTCATCGGCCGGGGCGTAGGCCCCGAATCCGTCGTCGCGGTCGCCCTGCCCCGCTCCGTGGATCTCCTCGTCGCCCTGCATGCCGTCGTACGCGCGGGAGGTGCCTATCTGCCGCTGGACCCGGCCCTGCCCGCCGACCGGCTCACCTACATGACCGACACCGCCGCACCGGTGTGCGTCATCACGGACCGGACCTCACTCGCCACACTGCCCGAACAGCTCCAAGTGGATGCCGTACTGCTCGACGCGCCGTCCGTGGCCGAAGAGTTGGCAGGGCTGGCGGCGGACCCGGTCACGGACGCCGACCGGCTCGCGCCGCTGCTGCCGTCCCACCCGGCCTACGTACTGTTCACCTCCGGATCCACCGGACGCCCCAAGGGCGTACTGATCGAGCACGCCGCCATCGTCAACCGCCTCCAGTGGATGCAGGACACCTACCGGCTCACGACAGCGGACCG
>NZ_KB892162.1:77376-280205 GCF_000373685.1 Streptomyces sp. PsTaAH-124
GGACGACGATCATGTGCTGGTCGTGCTGCTGCACCACATCGCCACCGACGAATGGTCCACCGGCCCCCTGCTGACCGACCTCGACACCGCCTACCGCGCCCGGCTCACCGGCACGGCCCCCGACTACCCTGAACTCCCCCTCCAGTACGCCGACTTCGCACTCTGGCAGCGCGACCTCCTCGGCGATCCCGACGACACCACCTCACCAGCCGCGCACCAGACCGCATACTGGCGCCAGGCCCTCGCCGGTCTGCCCGAGGAAATTCCGCTTCCCACCGACCGGCCACGCCCCGCCACCCCCTCGCACGAAGGTGACGTGGTGCTGTTCGAGGTGTCCCCACGCACGGGTGCGGAGCTGGCCCGGCTCGCGCGGGAGAGCGGCGCGACCGTGTTCATGGTGGTCCACGCGGCGGTCGCCGCCCTGCTGCACCGGCTCGGCGCCGGTGACGACATCCCCCTCGGCACCCCGGTCGCCGGACGGGAGGACGAGCAGGTGGACCGGCTGGTCGGGTTCTTCCTCAACACGCTGGTGCTGCGGGCCGACCTGTCCGGCGATCCCACCTTCGCGGAGCTGGTCGGGCGGGTGCGGGACGCGGATCTCGCGGCGTTCTCGCACGCGGACCTTCCGCTGGAGGCCGTGGCCGACGCGGTCGGGCGGTCCGCCGGGGCCCGGCACCCGCTGTTCCGGACGATGGTGACCTACCACTCGGCGACCACCGAGATGCCTGAGCTGTTCGGGGTGCCGGCGGACGAACTGCCGGTGGAGATCGGCGGGTCCAAGTTCGACCTGGAGTTCGCCTTCGGCGGCTCCGCGGCGGACGGCCGGATCAGCTGTGGGGTGCGGTACGCGACGGAGCTGTTCGAGGCCGCGAGCGTCGAGCGGCTGGCCGGGCGGCTGGTCCGGCTGCTGGACGCGGTGGCGGGCGACCCGGGGCAGACGCTCTCCGCCCTCCCGGTCATGGACGCGGACGAGCGGGAACAGGTGCTGCGAGGCTGGAACGACACCGCGCGCGTCCCGGACGGTCCCGCCACCCTCGCCGGTCTCGTGGCGGGCGGCGCCCGCGACGCCGAGGCCACCGCGCTGCTCTTCGACGGCGCCTTCCTGACCCGCGGCGCCTTCGAGGAGCGGGTCAACCGGCTGGCGCGGCTGCTCATCGGCCGGGGCGTCGGCCCCGAGTCCGTCGTCGCCGTCGCCCTCCCCCGCTCCATGGACCTCCTCGTCGCCCTGCACGCCGTCGTACGCGCGGGAGGCGCCTACCTGCCACTCGACCCCACCCTGCCCGCCGACCGGCTCACCTACATGACCGACACCGCCACACCGGTGTGCGTGGTCACGGACCGGCCCTCACTCGACACACTCCCCGGACAGCTCCGGCCGAGCGCCGTACTCCTCGACACACCCGCCGTGGCCGAAGAGTTGGCGGGGCTCGCGTCCGACGACATCACCGACGCCGACCGGCTCGCACCGCTGCTGCCGTCCCATCCGGCGTACGTACTGTTCACCTCAGGGTCGACCGGACGCCCCAAGGGCGTACTGATCGAGCACGCCGCCATCGTCAACCGCCTCCAGTGGATGCAGGACACCTACCGGCTCACGACAGCGGACCGGGTCCTGCTCAAGACACCCACCACCTTCGACGTCTCCGTGTGGGAACTGTTCTGGCCGCTGGCGCAGGGCGTGCCGCTGGTCGTCGCTCGGCCCGAAGGGCACACCGACCCGCATTACCTGGCCGCGCTCATCCGCGAACAGGCCGTCAGTGTCTGCCACTTCGTCCCGTCGATGCTCGCCGCGTTCCTGACGGAGACCGAGCTGTCCGACTGCCCGAGCCTGCGACTGGTGGTGTGCAGCGGCGAGGCCCTCTCGACCGACCTGGCCACCAGGTTCCACGCCTCGGCCGGAACGCGCCCGATCGCGCTGGAGAACCTGTACGGCCCGACCGAGGCNGCCGTGGACGTCACCCGAGCCCCAGCCCNCCCCACCGACAACAGCCACCACTCCATACCCATCGGAACACCCGTCNGGAACACCCGCGTCTACGTCCTCGACCCCCACCTCCAGCCTGCCCCCGTCGGCGTCCCCGGCGAGCTCTACCTCGCAGGCACCCAACTCGCCCGCGGCTACCTCACCCAACCCGCCCTCACCGCCGAACGCTTCACCGCCGACCCCCACGGCACCCCCGGCACCCGCATGTACCGCACCGGCGACCTCGCCCGCTGGAACCCCGACGGCACCCTCACCTACCTCGGCCGCACCGACCACCAAATCAAACTCCGCGGCCAACGCATCGAACTCGGCGAAATCGAAACCACGCTCACCCACGCACCCGGCATCGCACAAGCCGCCGCACACGTCCGCGAGGACCGGCCGGGGGTGCAGCAGCTCGTCGCCTATGTGGTGCCCGCGCCCGGTACGGCCGTCGTACCGGACGAGTTGCGTGCCCATGCGGCGGAGCGGCTGCCCGCGTACATGGTCCCGGCGCTCTTCGTGACGCTGGACGCCCTGCCGCTGAGCGCGAACGGCAAGCTCGACCGCCGTGCTCTGCCCGTGCCCTCGGGTGCGGCCCGGTCCGTCTCCGCAGGGGCGGGGGCGGCGCAGGTGCTCGCCCGGCTGATGGCCGAGGTGCTCGGGCTGCCGGCCGTCGACGTCGAGGACAACTTCTTCGAGCTGGGCGGCGACAGCATCGTCTCGATCCGGCTGGTGAGCCTCGCCCGCAAGGCCGGGCTCACCGTCACGGCACGCCAGGTGTTCCAGCATCCGACACCGGCCGCGCTCGCCGTGGTCGTGGCGCCCGAGGACACCGGTACGGCTCCGCGTCCGGCGGACGTGGGCACCGGGCCCCTGGTGCTGCCTCCGGCCGCGCACTGGCTGGCGGCCCGGGGCGGCCCGTACGAGCGCTTCTGCCAGGCCCGACTGGTGCGGCTGCCCGCCGGAGTGCGCGCGGCCGATCTGGTCACGGCGCTCCAGGCGGTGCTGGACCGGCACGACGGGCTGCGGCTGGCGCTGACGGTGGCGCGGCCGGGGCTGTGGAGCGCCGAGGTGCGGCCGGTGGGCGCGCTGGAGGCCGCTTCGGTGCTGCGTACGGTGGACGCCGTGGGCCTCGGTGACGGGGCGCTGCGTGAGCTGGTGGCGCACGAGTCGGACCGGGCGGCCGGGGAGCTGGATCCGGTGGCCGGACGGACGGTGCGGGCGGTGTTCCTCGACGCCGGTCCGGACGGGCCGGGCAGGCTGCTGCTGGTGGCGCACCATCTGGTGGTCGACGAGGTGTCGTGGCAGATCCTGCTGCCCGATCTGCGGGCGGCCTGGGAGGCCGCAGCGGCGGGCCGGGCGCCCGCACCGGAGCCGGTGCCGACGTCGCTGCGGACCTGGACGGCCGGGCTGCTCGCCGAGGCGCACAGTGCGCGGCGGCTGGCGGAGCTGGACCGCTGGCTGGCGGAGGCGCCGCGCGGGCGGCTGCTCACCGACCGGGCGCTGGATCCGGGGCGGGACACCGTGTCGACGGCGCGCAGGCTCGATGTGCGGCTGTCGGCCGAGCGGACGGCACCGCTGCTGGAGCGGGTCCCCTCGGCGGTGCACGGCACGGTGAACGACATCCTGCTGACCGCGTTCGCGGTGTCCGTGGGCGACTGGGCGGCCCGTGCGGGCCGGTCCGCGCAGGCGGCCGGGTTCGCGGTGGACCTGGAGGGGCACGGCCGGGAGCAGGATCTCGTGCCGGGCGCCGATCTGACCCGTACGGTCGGCTGGCTGACCTCCGTGTATCCGCTGCGGCTGGGGGCGCGCGCCTATGACCCGGCGGCCGTGCTGGCGGGGTCCGAGGACGCGGGCGCGGCCCTGAAGGAGGTCAAGGAGCAGGTGCGCGGTGTGCCGGACGGCGGGGTGGGCGCGGGTCTGCTGCGCCGGCTGAACGCCGGTACGGCCGGGCTGTTCGGTCCCGGCGCGGCCGAGGTCCTGTGGAACTACCTGGGCCGCCAGACGGCCCGCGCCACCGCCGACTGGGGTCCGGCCCCCGAGGCGGACGCCCTGGCCGTGGCCCCTGATCCGGCCCTGCCGCTCTCCCACGCGCTGGAGGTCGTCGCCGAGGTGACGGGCGGACCGGACGGGCCGCAGCTCGCGGCGTCGTTCGTGTGGGCGGGCGGGGTCCTGTCCCAGGGCACCGTCAGCGCGCTGGCGGACGGCTGGCTGGACGCGCTGGACACCTTTACCGCCTGGGCGGACGGCGGGGCGACCGCCGGGCACACGCCCTCGGACCTCGACCTGCTCGAACTCGACCAGGACCAGATCACCATGCTCGAAGAAATGTGGAGGGCCCAGCAGTGAAGCAGGCTCGGATCGAGGACATGCTGCCGCTGTCCCCCTTGCAGCAGGGCATGTTGTTCCATTCCGTCTACGACGCCGGACGTGACGCCGCCGATGTGTACACCGTGCAGGTCACGGTGGCGCTGGCGGGGCCGGTCGACGCGGCCCGGCTGGAGCGGGCGGCGGTGGCGCTGCTGCGGCGGCACCCGAATCTGCGCGCCGGGTTCTGGCACGAAGGGGTGCCGCAGCCGGTGCAGTTCGTGCCGGTGGAGGTGCGCATCGGGGTCGATCGCGCCGATCTGTCCGCCGCCGGTGAGGCCGGGCGGGCGCTGGCCGAGCTGGAACGCGCCGAGCTGGAGCGGCGGTTCGAGCTGCACCGGCCGCCGCTGGTGCGGCTGGTGCTGGCCCGGGTCGCCGACGACGACCACCGGCTGGTGATCACCGTGCACCACATCCTGGTGGACGGATGGTCCATGCCGCTGCTGGTGGGCGATCTGCTGGCGCTGTACGGCAGTGACGGCGACGCGTCCGCGCTGCCCGCGGTGCGTCCGTACCGGGACCATCTGAAGTGGCTGAAGAAGCAGGACGTGGCGGCGGCCGAGGCCGCTTGGCGGCGGGCGCTGGCGACACTGGAGGAGCCGACGCTGGTGGCGCCGGCCGATCCGGCGCGTCCGGCGGTGCGGCCGGGTGTGCACGCGCTGGAGCTGTCGGCCGGGGCCACGGCGCGGCTGACGGCGGCCGCGCGGCGGCTCGGGACGACGCCGAGCACGCTGATCCAGTGCGCGTGGGGCCTGGTCATAGGTCAGTTGACGGGGCGTCAGGACGTGGTGTTCGGTCTGACGGTGTCGGGGCGCCCGGACGAGATACCGGGGGTCGAGTCGATGCTCGGCCTGTTCATCACCACCGTGCCGGTCCGGCTGGTGCCGCGCCCCGAGGAGAGCGTGGCGGGGCTGCTGCGGCGGTTCCGGGACGAGCAGAACGCGCTGCTGGCCCACCACCACCTGGGGCTCGGCCCCATCCAGAAGCAGGCGGGCGGCCGGGAGCTGTTCGACACGCTCGTGGTGATCGAGAACTATCCCGTGGACCCGGGGGCGACACGCACGGTCGGCGGCGGGCTCCGGGTGACCGGGGTGGAGGCGCGCGACGCCACGCACTATCCGCTGACCCTCGCCGTGGCGCTGGAGGAGCGCGCTCTGCTGCGTCTGGAGTACCGCCCCGATCTGTTCGACGCCCGGCACGCGGAACTGCTCGCCGGACGGCTGGCGCTGGCGCTGGAGCGGCTGTCCGGGCCCTCCGAAGTCGCTGTCGGCGCCCTGGAGCTGCTGCCCGAGGCGGAGTCCGGGCGGGTGCGCGACAGCTGGCGTGGTCCGGTGCGGGACGTACCGGGCGGCACGGTCGCGGACCGGTTCGCGGAGCAGGCGGCGCGGACGCCGGACGCCGTCGCGGTGGTCGCGGGCGAGGTGACGCTGACCTTCGCCGGGCTGGAGCGGCGGGCCGCGCGGCTGGCCGCGCTGCTCGCCGCGCGCGGGGTGGGCCCGGAGTCGGTGGTGGCGCTGGCGGTGCCCCGGTCGGCGGAGTCGGTGGTGGCGATCCTCGCGGTGCTGCGGGCCGGTGGTGCCTATCTGCCGCTCGACCTGGACCATCCGGCGGACCGGCTGGCATACATGCTCGACGACGCCGCTCCGGTGTGCGTGCTGACCACCTCCGACGCGGTCGGTCTGCTGCCGCGGTCGGGCGGGCCGGAGCGCATCCTGCTGGACGCGCCCGCGACCTGGGCCGGGCCGATCGCGTCCGAGGCGGCGCCCGGATGCCCGGACGTGGTGGCGGAGCACCCGGCGTACGTGATCTACACCTCGGGTTCGACGGGCCGTCCCAAGGGCGTGGTGCTCACCCACGGCGGGCTGTCCAATCTGTACGCGAACCACATCGGCGAGGTCTTCGGTCCGGTGGTCGCGGCGGCGGGCGGGCGCACCCTGCGGGCCCTGCACACGGCGTCGTTCAGCTTCGACACCTCCTGGGAGCAGCTGTTCTGGCTGATCGCCGGGCACGAGCTGCATGTGCTGGACGAAGTGGGCCGCCGGGACGCGGAGTTCGTCGTGGAGTACGTCCGTGGGCGGCGCATCGACGCGATGGACGTGACCCCCACCTACGCCCGACAGCTGCTCGACTGGGGCCTGCTGGACGCCGCGCACCACCGGCCCGCGCTGCTGCTGCTCGGCGGCGAGGCGGTGCCGCCGGAGCTGTGGTCCGAGGTGCGGGACGCCGGTGGCGTCATGTCGGTGAACCTGTACGGGCCGACCGAGTACACGGTGGACGCGCTCGCCGCTGACCTCTCCGTGCGCGGCACGCCGGTCGTGGGGCGGCCCATCGGCAACACCGGCGCCTATGTGCTGGACAGCGCGCTGCGCCCGGTCCCGGCGGGGACGGCGGGCGAGCTGTACCTCGCCGGTCACGGCACGGCGCGTGGCTATCTGGGCCGGTTCGCGCTGACCGCCGAGCGGTTCGTCGCCGACCCCTACGGTCCGCCCGGCACCCGGATGTACCGCACCGGTGACCTCGTACGGCTGGGCGCGGACGGGGAGTTGGAGTATCTGGGGCGGGCCGACGACCAGGTGAAGATCCGGGGCTACCGGATCGAGCCGGGCGAGGTGGAATCCGCGCTCGTCGCGCTGGACGGTGTGACGTCCGCCGCGGTCGTGGTGCGCGAGGACACTCCCGGGGTCAGGCGGCTGGTCGGCTATGTGACGGGCGCCGCCGATCCGGTGGCGGTCCGCGCGGAGCTGGCGGCGGTGCTGCCCGATCACCTGGTGCCGGCGGCGGTCGTGGTGGTGGAGGCGCTGCCGACGACGGTCAACGGCAAGCTGGACCGGGCCGCGCTGCCCGCTCCGGTGCTGACGGGCGCGACGGTGTCCCGGGCTCCTCGCGACGCCCGCGAGGAGACGCTGTGCCGGGTCTTCACGGAGGTGCTGGGCCTGGCCTCGGCGGGTGTGGACGACGATTTCTTCGCCCTGGGCGGTGACAGCATCGTCTCCATCCAGCTGGTGACGCGGGCGCGCAAGGAGGGCCTGGTGCTCTCCCCGCGCGATGTGTTCGAGCAGCGCACCCCGGCGGGTCTGGCCGCCGCAGCCCGCGCTGTGGACGCCGGTGCCGCCCCGGTCGTGTCCCGGGAGCCGCTGGTGGTCCCGGACGCGGCCGGGCGGGCGGCGCTCGCCGGGGCGTTCGGTGAGATCGCCGAGGTGCTGCCGCTGGCGCCGCTCCAGGAGGGCCTGTACTTCCACGCGGTGTACGACGACCGGGCGCTGGACGTCTATCTGATGCAGAACTTCGTGGAGCTGCGGCACGCCGTCGACACGGGCGCGCTGCGGGCCGCGTTCGACGCGATGCTGCGCCGGCACCCCAATCTGCGCTCGGGTTTCTGGCACGAGGGTCTGCCCCAGCCGGTGCAGGCCGTCCCGGCCGCGTGGGAACTGCCGTGGCGGATCGAGGACTTGACCGGTCTCGACGAGGAGGCGCAGCGGGCCGCGCAGCGTGAGTTCTCCCTCGCCGACGCGGCGACCCGCTTCGACCTGTCCGCGCCGCCGCTGATGCGCGTCACCCTGCTCAAGTTCGCCGAGGACCGCTGGATGCTGTGCCTGACGCAGCATCACATCCTGACCGACGGCTGGTCGGAGTCGCTGTTCTTCGAGGAGCTGTTCGCGCTGTACGGGCGCGGCGGCGACCTGGACTCGCTGCCCCCGGTGACGCCGTACCGGGACTATCTGCGGTGGCTCGCGGACACCGACTCCCCGGCTGCGCTGGACGCCTGGCGGGCGCATCTGTCGGGGCTGGACCAGGCGACCCTGGTCGCACCGGCCGACCCGGCGCGGCAGCCGGTCACCGCCGAGGTGGTGGACATCGCGCTCGGCGAGGAACTCAGCGACGGGCTGCGGCAGTT
The DNA here is from genome assembly GCF_000373685.1 of Streptomyces sp. PsTaAH-124. Classification (NCBI taxonomy): domain Bacteria; kingdom Bacillati; phylum Actinomycetota; class Actinomycetes; order Kitasatosporales; family Streptomycetaceae; genus Streptomyces; species Streptomyces sp. PsTaAH-124. Next base: position 85,605 of record NZ_KB892162.1, read on the forward strand.
CGCCCGCGGCTGCGGGGTGACCCTGAACACCGTGCTGTCGGCCGCCTGGGCGCTGTCGCTGGCGGCGCTGACCGGCCGGGACGACGTGGTGTTCGGTGCCACGGTCTCGGGCCGCCCGGCGGAGGTGCCCGGCGTCGACCATATGATCGGCATGTTCATGAACACGCTGCCGTTCCGGGTGACGCTGCGCCCGGACGAGCCGCTGCGGGACCTGCTGGTACGGGTGCAGCGCGAGCACGCCGAGCTGCTGCCGCACCACTGTCTGGGGCTCGGCCGCATCCAGCAGGCCACCGGGCTCGGGACCCTGTTCGACACGCTGTACGTGTTCCGGAACACGCCGCTGGACGACGCCGCCCGCGAGGAGGCCGTCGCCCGGTACGGCATCGGCTGGACGCACAGTGTGGACGGCACCCACTACCCGCTGACGCTGGCGGTGACGCCCGGCGCCTCGCTGGAGCTGAGCCTCGCCTACCGGCCCGACCTGTACGACGCGACGACCGCCGGGGAGCTGGCGGCCCGGCTGCGCCGGCTGGTCTCGCAGTTCGCGGCGGGCGGTGCCACCGCGGTGGGCCGGCTGCACGCGCTGGCGGACGAGGAGCGGGCGGCGCTGCTGGAACTGGGCGACGACACGGGGCACTCGGTGCCGGACGTGTCGCTGATCGACCTGTTCGCGGGGCAGGCCGCGGCCACTCCGGACGCGACGGCGCTGGTCTTCGAGGACGAGCGGCTGAGCTACGCCGAGCTGGACGAGCGGTCCTGCCGTCTGGCGCGGGCCCTGATCGAGCGGGGCGCCGGTCCCGAGCGCACGGTGGCGCTGGGCCTGCCGCGCTCGGCGGACTTCGTCGTCGCCCTGTTCGCGGTGCTGAGGACGGGCGCCGCGTATCTGCCGCTGGACCTGGACCATCCGGTGGACCGGCTGGCGGCGATGGTCGAGGACGCCGCGCCGCTGTGCCTGGTGACCTCGACGGCGGTCGACGGCCGGGTGCCGAGCGTGCCGGGTGTGCCGCCGCTGGTGCTGGACGCGCCGCCGACCGTGGCGGACCTCGCGGGCCGCTCGGGCGCGCCGGTCACCGAGGACGAGCTGCTCGCGCCCCGGGACGGCCGCCACCCGGCCTACCTGATCTACACGTCCGGTTCGACGGGCCGCCCCAAGGGGGTCGTGGTGCCCTACGCCGGACTGGTCAACATGCTGTTCAACCACCGCGAGCGCATCTTCGGTCCGGCCGCGGAGCTGGCGGGCGGGCGCCGGATGCGGGTCGCGCACACGGTGTCGTTCGCCTTCGACATGTCCTGGGAGGAGTTCTTCTGGCTGGTGGACGGGCACGAGGTGCACGTCATCGGCGAGGAACTGCGCCTGGACCCGGCGGCGCTGACCGCGCACTACGACCGGGTCGGCATCGACGTCGTCAACGTCACCCCGTCCTACGGGCAGCAGCTGATCGACGCCGGTCTGCTGGACGCGGACCGGCACCGGCCGACGCTGGTGCTGCTCGGCGGCGAGGCGGTGCCGGACTCGCTGTGGACGCTGCTGCGGGACACCGAGGGCACCCTGGGCTACAACCTCTACGGTCCCACCGAGTACACCATCAACGCGCTCGGCGCGGACGCGGACGCGAGCGCGTCCTCCTGCGTCGGCCGGCCCATCCACAACACCCGCGCCTATGTGCTCGACAGCGCGCTGCGGCCGGTGCCGCGCGGGGTGCCGGGCGAGCTGTATCTGGCGGGGGCGGGGCTGGCGCGCGGCTACTTCCGGCGCCCGGCGCTGACGGCGGAGCGGTTCGTGGCCGACCCGTTCGGCGGGTCCGGCACGCTGATGTACCGCACCGGCGACCTGGTGCGCTGGCGGGCGGACGGGCAGCTCGACTACCTGGGCCGTACCGACCACCAGGTGAAGATCCGCGGCTTCCGGATCGAGCTGGGCGAGATCGAGTCGGCGCTCACCGGCGATCCGGCGGTGGCCGCCGCCGCGGTCGCCGTGCACACGGGTCCCGGCGGGGTGAAGCGGCTGGTGGCGTACACCGTCGCCGCCTCCGGCGGTACGGACGCCCCGGACGAGCCGGGGGCGGACGCGCTGCGGGCCAGACTGTCGGCGCTGCTGCCGGAGTTCATGGTGCCGTCCGTGTTCGTCCCGCTGGACGCGCTGCCGCTGACGGTCAACGGCAAGGTGGACCGCGCCGCGCTGCCCGCGCCCGCCTTCGGGGACACGGGCGGGGGCCGCCCACCGAAGGACACCCGCGAGGAGCTGCTGTGCGGGCTGTTCGCCGAGGTGCTGGGGCTCGAACGGGTCGGCGTGGAGGACAACTTCTTCGATCTGGGCGGCCATTCGCTGCTGGCGATGCGGCTGGTGGGCCGGATCCGCGCCGAGCTGGGGGTGCCGGTGCAGGTCGGTACGGTGATGTCGGCGCCGACGGTGGCCGGGGTGGCCGCGCGGATCGGCACCGACGCCCGCCGGGACGCCCTGCGGGTCGTGCTGCCGCTGCGCGAACGGGGTTCCAGGGCGCCGCTGTTCTGCTTCCACCCGGCCTCCGGGTTCAGCTGGCAGTACACCGGTCTGCTGCGGAACCTGGACCCGGAACGGCCGGTGTACGGCGTGCAGTCACCGGGCCTGTCGGGTCAACTGCCCGCCGTCGCGGACGTGGCCGGGCTGTGCGAGCTGTACCTGGCGGAGATCCGCGCAGTCCAGCCCGAGGGGCCGTACCACTTCGCCGGTTACTCCTTCGGCGGCACGGTCGCGCACACGCTGGCGGCGATGCTCCAGGAGCGCGGCGAGGAGGTGGCGTTCCTCGCGCTGCTGGACGCCTACCCGCCCGAGCGGGAGGACTGGTCCTACCTCGACTCCCCCGACTGGCGGGAGCGGCTGGAGCGCGAGGAGAGCGGCTTCCTGCTGGCGGTGGCCGGCCTCGACGGCGACAGCGGCCGTGCGGTGAGCCGCGCCGAGGCGGTCGCCGCGATCCGGGACAGCCAGGGTCTGCTCGCCGGGTTCGACGAGGAGTTGCTGCACGCCGTCGTCGACACCAATGTGCACTGTGTGCGGCTGCTCTCGCGCAGCCGGACCCGGCGCTTCCGTGGTCCGGTGCTGTTCTTCACCGCCGCGCGCTCCACCCCCACGGCGGACGCACCGGGCCTGGTGTGGCCCGCCCACATCGACGGCGCGCTGACCGAGCACGTACTGGACTGCGGTCACGACGACATGATGTCGGCGGGTGCGCTGGACGAGATCGGTCCCCTGCTGGACGCGGCCCTGCGGGCCGTCCCGGACGGGGGCCCGCAGCGGCCGCCGACGGCGATTGACCCGGCGTCCGCAAGCCAACTAAGGTAAGCCTTACTTGCGTTGCCGGGCAGGTCGTCGCCGGGCCCCAGGCCCCGTTTCCGACACCGCCTTCCACACGGCACATGTCCCGCCGCCCCGCCGTACCGGCCCCGCCCGATCCCTTCGGGCGCCGCCGTCCGACGCGCGCGGCCCGTACGACACGCAACCGCCCATCCCACCGGCTCCGGCCGCACCTCCAGGGAGAATCACATGTCCACGCCCGAGCACGCCACCGGCACCACCCCGGCGGGTCCCGCCGGCTCCTACGACGTCGTGGTGGTCGGCGGCGGCCCCGGCGGCTCCACCACCGCCGCCCTGGTCGCGATGGCCGGTCACCGCGTCCTGCTGCTGGAGAAGGAGTCCTTCCCCCGCCACCAGATCGGCGAGTCGCTGCTGCCCGCGACGATCCACGGCGTCTGCCGCTTCCTCGGGGTGACCGAGGAACTGGAGAAGGCCGGCTTCATGCCGAAGCGCGGCGGCACGTTCCGCTGGGGTTCCAACCCCGAGCCGTGGAACTTCCTGTTCGCCTACTCCCCGCTGATGTCCGGCCCCACCTCCACCGCCTACCAGGTGGAGCGCATGAAGTTCGACAAGATCCTCCTCGACAACGCCCGCCGCCTCGGCGTCGAGGTCCGCGAACGGTGCACGGCCGTGGCCACGCTGAGCGAGGGCGAGCGGATCACCGGGCTGCGCTGGACCGACGAGGACGGCCGCACCCACGAGACCGCCGCCCGGTACGTGGTCGACGCCTCCGGCAGCAACAGCAAGCTCGCCCGCACGGTCGGCAAGCGCAACTACTCGGACTTCTTCCGCAATGTGGCCCTCTACGGCTACTACGAGGGCGGCAAGCGGCTGCCCGGACCGGACGCCGGCAACATCCTGTGCTGCGCCTGGGACGACGGCTGGTTCTGGTACATCCCGCTCACCGACACGCTCACCAGCGTCGGCGCGGTCGTCAACCGCTCCCAGGTCGGCACCCTCTCGCGCGATCCCGAGGGCGCCATGGCCCAGTTCATCGAGCAGGCCCCGATGATCAAGGAATTCCTCCAGGACGCCGAGCGCGTCACCGAGGGCCCCTACGGCGAACTGCGCGTCCGCAAGGACTACTCGTACGCCATGGAGCGCTTCTGGCAGCCCGGCATGGTGCTGGTCGGCGACGCGGCCTGCTTCGTCGACCCGGTGTTCTCCACCGGCGTCCACCTGGCCACCTACGGCGGTCTGCTGGCGGCCCGTTCGATCAACAGCGCGCTCGACGGCGAGCTGGACGAGGAGCGCGCCTTCGGCGAGTTCGAACGCCGCTACCGCCGCGAGTACGGCGTCTTCTACGAGTTCCTGCTCGCCTTCTACGACATGCAGCACAACGAGGAGTCGTACTTCTGGCAGGCCCGCAAGGTGTCCCGGGCCGAGGCGACCGACCTGCGAGCGTTCGTGGAGCTGGTCGGCGGTGTCTCCTCCGGCGAGGCGGCGCTGACCGACCTGGAGACGCTCAAGGAGCGCTTCGGCGGCTCCTCCAGGGAACTGGCGGACGCGGTCACCCGCACCGGGCCCGCGCAGACCGAGAGCGGCGAGCGGATGGGCGAACTGTTCGGCACCCAGGTGGTGACGGAGGTGATGCAGGGCATGAACGAGGTCCAGGCCCGCGCCTCCATGGGCGGTGCGACCACCCTGGAGAAGCCGCTGTTCGAGGACGGCCTGGTCGCCTCGAACGACGGTCTCGGCTGGGCCGTGCCGGTGACGGCGGACGCCGCGGCCGCCGTGTCCGCGCAGGAGGGCCCGGCCGCATGACCGCGCCCGCCGTCACCGGTACGGGGGCGGTCCGGTGAGCGCCGAGGAGATCACGTCGAGCGTGCTGGCGGCCACCGGTGTGGTCGTCGCCCTCGCCGCCGGGCTCTCGGCGCTGGCCCGCCGGGTCGGGCAGCCGCCGGTGATCGGCCAGGTGCTCGTGGGCATCGTCCTCGGGCCGAGCGTGCTGGGCCGGTTCCCCGGCGACCCCAGCTCCGCGCTGGTCCCGGACGAGGCGCTGCCCCACCTCGGGGTGCTCGGGCAGGTGGCGCTGGTGCTGTTCATGTTCTCCGTGGGCTGCGAGCTGGACACGTCCCTGCTGCGCCACCAGGGCCGGGCGGTCACCACGGTGTCCGTCGCCGCGCTCGCCGTCCCCATGGCGGCGGGCGCGGGGCTCGGCTGGCTCGTCCTCGGCAGCGATCTGGCGCCGCAGGGCGTCCCCGACGGCTGGGCCTTCCCGCTGTACCTCGCGGTCGCGCTCTCCATCACGGCGATGCCCGTCCTCGCGAGCATCGTCCGCGACCGCGGGCTGTCCGCGACGACGCCGGGCACGGTGGCCACGGCCGCCGCGGCGCTGACCGACGTCGTCGGCTGGGTGCTGCTGGCCGGTGTCGTCGCACTCGCCGGTTCGGGGGGCCGCTCCCCGGCGGTGCTGATCGGGCTGCTGGCCTGCTATCTGCTGGCGATGCTGGCGGTGGCCCGGCCGGTGCTGCGACGCACCGCCGCCCTCCGGGGGACGCTGCGCGACGGGCCGCTGATCGCGGTGGCGCTGCTGTCCGGATGGGCGACCAGCGTTCTCGGCCTGCACGCGGTGTTCGGGGCGTTCCTGGCCGGGCTGCTGATGCCGCGCCGTACGGACGGCACCCCCGACCCGGAGCTGGTGTCGTGGGCGGACCGGGCGGGCAGCCTGCTGCTTCCGGTCTTCTTCATCACCACCGGCTGGTCCGTCGACATCGGCGGGCTGGGCGGCGCGGACGTGCTCCTGCTGCTCGCGCTGTTCGGGGTGGCGGTCGTCGCCAAGCTCGGGGGCTGCACGCTCGCCGCGCGGCTGAGCGGGGGGAGCTGGCGGCAGAGCGCCGTCATCGGGGCGCTGATGAACACCCGGGGCCTGACCGAACTCATCGCGCTCAACGTGGGCAAGCAGGCGGGCCTGCTCGACGGCCGCTGGTACTCGCTGCTGGTGGTGGTAGCGGTCGCGACGACCGCGATGACGGGCCCGCTGCTGACCTGGCTCCGGCGGGACCGGGACGGCGAGAACGGCGAGAACGGCGCAGACGGCACCGGCGGGCGTCCCGTCCCCGAGGTCGCCCACGCGGGGGCGGGCCCGGGGAACTGAAGGACGGCACGGCACCCGGGCCCCGCCCCCGCGGCCAGGACCCAGGGGCGGGGCCCGGGTGTCGTGGCGGTGCGGTGCGCCCCCGGACTTCCCTCCTACGGCGTACGACCGTACGACCGGTCGTGCCGGGCACGGGGTCCGGGTGAGGCCGGCCGTGGTGACCGTGGTCCGTGCCGGATCCCGCCGCTGTCCCGGCCGGTCGTCACGAGGAGCCCGAGCTGTACCGGAACACCCCAGCCGAGTCCGACGCCGGGCGGCGCGGGCGCCGTCCTCGCACCGGTCCTCACCGAGGCGGTGACACGCATGGTCCCGGTGCCGCTGGCATCCACGAGATCGTGCTCGGTAGCGTCATCGGCCCCGCGCTGACCTGTACGGCACTGGGCACGGTGATGCCCGTCTCCCTGCTGCGGTTCCTGCTGGTGCGGGGCGCCCAGGTCCGCCTCCTCGCACCACCCGGCCCCGGCGACCGCCGGGCTCTCACGCTGTGCGCGTCTCCATGTCTGCCGCTCGCCGTGACGATCACCACCATCGGTGTGGACCGGAAGGTGCTCGGCGGGGGCCGGGCCGCGGCACTGGTCGGTGCCGCGATGGTCGCGGTACTGATCCTGCCGCTGCTCGCGTCGCGGCTGCGCGGCGGCGGCCGGCGAAAAGAACGGGCCTCTGCGTCCTCGGCGGAGTCGCAGGCGTGGTGACGGGCCGCAGCTCCCGAAGGCGGGCGGGCACGCCGGACGACCGGTCCCGGCCATCACCGTAAGATCTTTCGGAAACACGTCTGCGCCGCACCATGGACTCACCCGCAACGGCAGTCACAGGAATTCACGCCACCAGCCTTTTTCGGGCGCGCTGGAGATCTGTTGACCGAATTCCGACTCCACGGCAATTCCGCGATGCCGCAGAATAACCACGGACTCGCACCAGCCGGTTGATGCGGGATCAAGAACTCACCTGCACGCGTACTCAGTCCGCAGGGACTGACAACCTTGTCACCGCCGATCCGTTCGATTTTCCCGCCTCCCGAACGATTCGAACACACGGATTACCGGGGCCGACTGTTCCCGCACACGCCGGAACGGCCGGAACTCCGCCCTCCCCGTGAAAGGCGAACAGATGACCGATGACGCCGAAAAGCCCGCCGCGCAGCCCACCGACTACGAGACCTTCATGACCTCCGTGATCTCTCTCGACGGAAAGTCACTGATCTCCGACCTGCACAAGGCCCAGGCCGAGTTCCCCGAGCTGATCACCGCCTTCACCTACCTGAGCATCCACGCGGCGGCCTCGGTCATCGCCGGCAACAGCTTCCGGCGCGGCAATCTGCTCGCGGACTGCGGGCCCGCCGTGGCCGAACTCGCGATCACCGCCGCGAACTCCGTCGTCAAGAGCCCCGATCTGGCCAAGAGCGCGCTCTCCCGTATCAATGCCCACTACATCCAGGCCGCCATGGAGAAATCCATGGAGGAAGGCCGTGTCGTCGCGCCCACGGTGGTGCAGGCAGCCGATTTCTAGACCAGCAGGCCCCTACCGCAAGGAAATGAACGAGGTGACTGCTGCCGTGAACCCCATCAATCTCGTCGATTTGGCAAAGCTGTTCGAAGCCGCCGTCTCTTCCGATGCCGCGAAGAGGCGGGACATGCTCGAAACGGTCCCCGCGGCCGAGCGCACACGGATCGGACACGTCCTCGATGAACTGCTCGCCAGCCCCGAGGACGAGCGCATGCTGCGGCTTCCCATGACCGACACCGACATGGTCGACTTCGAGATCGCGGAGGAGGTCGGACACGGATGAACGCCCCCGTGCGCGACGACATCGAATGGAACCTGGCCGAACACGCGGTGTCCTACCCCGCGTTCGACGGCCATCCCGCCATCAGGGCCGAGTTCGCCCGCTCCCTGCGCAAACGCACCCGGCTGTGGGAACCGTTGCTGACCCTGCTCGCCACGGAGTTCGGCCACCGGCCCTCCGACGCCTCCGCGCGGGTCCTGAGCGGCTGGTTCACGATGGTCCACCTCTCCGCGCCGATCGACCAGCTCGTGGACCGCGACCCGATGTCGGAGCAGTGGCGCGAGCTCGGCGGTGCCGGCGCCATCGAGCTGGTGCTGGCGCTGAAGGACCAGGTGCTGCGCGCCCCCCTGGCCGCGCTCGACCCGGCGGCCGACACGGCGACGGTCCAGGCGGTGTCCCGGGCGACCGTCGAACTGGGCTCGGCGTGCCTGACGGCGTCGATCGGCGAGTACCTCGACGTCGTGGGCTATTCCGAGCTGCGTTCCGAGCCCCCTTACCCCGTGCGGGCCGCCACCCGGGTCGCGCTCTTCTACGAACAGCTCGTCGGCTGGAAGTCGTCCGTCATCTACGAGTGCCTGCTGCGCTGCGCGGCCCTCACCATGGAGGCACCGGACGCGGCGGCCGAGGCACTGGCCCGCTTCGGCCACCACATCGGGTTCGCGGTACAGGTGCTCGACGACGCCGGGGGCGTCTGGGGCGGTGGCGACGACCTGGAGAAGGACCCCGTCAAGGTCACCTCCCCCCTCGCCTACGCCCTCGCGCTCGACCACCCCCGCCGCGACGAGCTGGTCGATCTGCTGCACACCCCGGCCGCCGGCCGGGACGTGGCGAGAACACGCGACATCCTCGACGGCGTCCAGGCCCGCGCGTTCCTCGAATTCCTCGTCCGGGACCGGATCTCCCTGGCCGTCGACGCGCTGTCCGAGGTGCTGCCCAAGCTCGCCGACCCGCTGGAACGCTGGGCGGACGCCTACTTCCGGCGGACACCGGAGGCCGTCCGGTGACCGAGACCGCCGCGCCACCGGCACCCGCCGGCCGGGCGCGTCCGGCGGCCATGCCGGGGCTGCCGTACTTCGGCGGCATCGCGCGGATGCGGAAGGACCCGATCGCCTACCTGGGCGAGGCGAGCCGCCGGGGTCCGGTCGTCCGGCTCGGACGGATCGGCAGACGATCGTTCTACCAGGTCAACGACCCGGACCTGGTGCGGGCGGTCATGACCGCGCCGTACGCGGACGTCGGTATGACCCGCACCAACGACGTGCTGGGCACCCTGTTCGGCGAGTCGGTGTTCACCATGCAGGGCGAGGTGTGGCGCAAGCGGCGCGACGAGTTGCAGCCCGCCTTCCGGACCTCCCACCTGCCGGAGCTCTTCGGTTCGGCGGCGGACGAGATCGACCGGACCGTCTCGCGCCTCGCGCCGGTCGCCGAGGCCCGGGGATCCGTCGATTGCAGCGCCGCGTTGCTGGACCTGCTCCAGCGCATGATCGTACGGATGATGTTCGGTGTGGCGGTCCCGGAGACCGCCGCCCAGCTGACCCGCGCCTTCGACTACGGCCTGGAGTACCGGCAGCGCCGCCGCTGGGCACCGGCGGGCCTGCCGCGCTGGCTGCCGACCCCGGCGAGCCGCCGGTTCGACGACGGGGTGGCCCGGCTGAACGCCAGCATCACCGAGATCATCGACGACCACCGCGCCCACCCGCCGGAGCGGGCCGGCCTGCTCCGGATGCTGATGGAGTGCCGCGACGAGGAGACCGGCGCGGGCTGGACGGACGACGAGCTGCTGGCCGAGGTGAAGACGACCTTCGTCGCCGGATGGCTCACGACCGCGACCGCGGCGGTCTGGCTGTTCGACCTCCTCGGCCGCCATCCGGAGATCACCGCGCGCGTGGTGGACGAGCTGGACCGCCTGCCGTCGGACCGGCCGCTCAGGTACGAGGACCTGCACACCCTGGAGTACACGGAGGACACCATCCTGGAGGCGATCCGGCTCTTCCCGCCGGGCTGGCTGCTGAGCAGACGGGTACGGCGCACGTACACCCTGGGCGGCCACCGCCTCGGCCGCGACACTGTCCTGCTGGTGTCGCCGTACGCGCTGCACCGGGATCCGGCCCACTGGACCGAGCCGGAACGGTTCGATCCCGGCCGCTTCCACCGCGGCACCCCTGGTGAGGCGCACCGCGCCGCGTACCTCCCGTTCGGATACGGACCGCGTGTCTGCATCGGGCGGGGTGTGGCGATGATGGAGCTGAAGCTGGTCGTCGCGACCCTGCTGCGGCGCTTCCGCTTCACGCTCGCCGACACCGCTCCCGCGAGACTCCAGCCCGTGTCCTTCCTGCGGCGCGCCGACCCACTCGTTCTCGACGTCGCTCCGCGCTGAACCCTTCCGCGTCCCCTCGAAACCCTTCGCGTTCCTCGCGTCCCTTCGCAGCCCTTCGACCGGGATCCGCCGTCCGTGCCGTCCACCGGCCGCGGGCCCGTCCGGCAGGCACACCCCCATCGACTTCCGGCCCGGCCGACGTCAGACGGACGCCGGGAGTCGCGCCGCCACTCACCGTGACGAGGTACTGGTATGAGAAAGGTCTCGCTCGACTCCGTCGAAGCGCAGCCGAGTGAATCAGCGGGCGGTCGAGCAGTCGTCGACACCGCCTACGAGCGGGAAGTCGCCCGGATGTACGACGAGAAGCAGGACGACTTCAACCTGCTGCTCGGCAAGGAGACGAACCTCGTCCACCACCATTTCGGGATCGGGGACTTCGACCGGACGCCCGGGGCGCTCCAGGACGAGGCCGCGGTGCAGCGCCGGCTGCACGAACTGGAGAACGCGCAGACCGAGCGGCTGCTCGACCTGCTCGACGGGCTGGGGCCCGAGCACCGCGTCTTCGACGGCGGCTCGGGCCGGGGCGGCACCGCCTTCATGGCCCACGAGCGCCTGGGCTGCTTCGTCGACGGCGCCACGATCTCGCGGTACCAGCGGGGGTTCGCCGAACGCAGCGCCCGCGAGCGCGGCTGCGACGCCAAGGTCCGGTTCCACTACATGAACATGCTGCGCACCGGGCTGCCCCGCGCGAGCGTGGACGCGGCGCTGACCAACGAGGTCACGATGTACGTCAGCGATCTGACCGCGCTGTTCCGGGAGTTCGCCCGGATCGTGAGGCCGAGCGGGCGCTATGTCTTCGCGACCTGGGCGGTCGACGAGAGCGGTTCGGCGGACGATGTGATCGCCGCGATCGACCGCCACTACGCCTGCACCATGCACACCCGCGGGGCCTACCTCCGCGCGCTGCTGGACTCCGGGTTCGTGCCGTACCACGTGGCCCAGATGGACGACGACGCGCTGCCCTACTGGGAGTTGCGACGGCGCAGCGAACACAGCGACACGATCGAGCAGTTGTTCATCGACGGGTACCACGCCTCCTCGATCGCCTATCTCATGGTCGCCGCGGAACGGACCGGGACGTGATCCCCGGGACGCTGCTGAACCAGTTCGACCAGGAGCTGTTCGCCTTCCTGCACCGCGAGCAGCCGCGGTCCGAGACGTTCCGGCGGATGGTCAGCGACCACATGGCCTGGCGTTCCTGGGACGACGGCGAGCCGACGGCGGACGACTCCCGCGGCAAGCGGGTACGGCCGCTGCTGGCGCTGCTGACCGCGCGGGCGATAGCCGGTGACCACCGAAGAGCGGTACCGGCGGCGATAGCGGTGCAGCTCGTCCACGACTTCAGCATCATCCTCGACGACATCATGGACGGCGACCGCACCCGCCGGAACCGCCCGGCGCTCTGGGTCAGTTACGGCACCGGGCACGCGATGACGGCGGCGGCCGGGATCTATGTCGTCGGACTCGACGCGCTCCAGGACTACCTGGACGGGGCATGGCCGCATGTCGAGGCGCGGGACCTGTCGAGGACCCTGCTGGACTCGTGTCTGGAGATGGCCGACTCCCAGCACATCGACCTGGACTGGGAGCAGCGGCTCGACATGACGCTCGACCAGGTCAGGACGGTGGCTCTGGGCCGCTCGTGCCTGATCAGATGCGGGATCGAGCTGGCGGCGGCCGTCAGCACCCCCGAGCGCGAGGTCCGCGCGGCCTTCCGGGAGTTCGGCGCGCTGGTGGCCACGGCGTTCTCGGTCATCGACGACTACCGCGGACTGTGGGGCAGTGAGGCGCGCAACGGCAAGCCGCTCCGCAGCGACCTGCGCCAGCACAAGAAGACGTTCCCGATCGTCGTCGGACACCAGCGGTGCGCTCCGGCCGAGCGCCGCCGCCTCCAGGCCCTGCTCACCGTCCCGCATCCGGGCGACACCGAGATCGCGGCGATCATGGAACTGCTGGACGGGGCCGACGCCCCGGGCGCCACCCTGCGCGAAGTCGCGCGCCTGTCCGAGCTGGCCGTCGCGTGTCTGCGCCGGCCGCCGCTGGACCGCTTCGCCGTCTCCGATCTCGTCGAGCTGACCGAGAGCCTGTTCGGCGGGCTCACCGGTCCGGCTCCCGCCCTGCCGCAAGGAGGATTCACGTGGTGACGCACTCGTCGGCCGACAAAGCCGCGCCGGCCGTCCCCCCGTTCGCGACCCTGCCGCCGCTCACCTCGGCCCGGCTGCCCGGACTCGCGCCCCGCATCAAGGAGGCGTGGCTGCGCCATCCGGTCCTGGTGTTCCACCGCTGCGAGCTGTCCCCCGACGACCTGGTGACGTTCGGCGCGCTGTTCGGCACACCGGTGCCGGTGCCCACCCAGGAGGCGATCGTCGACACCACCGGGCTGCCGCCCGAGGTCATGGTCATCTCGAACATCGTCGAGGACGGCCGTCCGCTCGGCCATCTGGGCGGCGGCGAACTCGGCTGGCACACCGACATGTGCTACGTCGCCGAGCCCGCGCTCGCCAGCGCGCTCCACGCCGTCGAGACGCCCGAGGGCCACGGCGACACCTGGTTCCTCGACATGTCGGCCGTGTACGACACGCTGCCCGCCGCCCTGCGCGACCGAATCGGGTCGCTGTCGTGCAAGCACGACGACAGCCGTACGGCGGCGGGCGACCTGCGCCACGGCCGTACTCCCGTCACCGACATCACCACCTCCTCGGGCGCCGTCCATCCCCTGGTGCGCGTCCGGCCCGAGAGCGGCCGCAAGGCCCTGTACCTGGGCCGTCGGCTCAACGCCTATGTACCGGGTCTGCCGCTCGCCGAGTCCGAGGCACTGCTGGACGAGCTGTGGGGGTACTGCGACAACCCGGCGGCGGCCTGGGCGCACCGGTGGCAGCCGGGCGACCTGGTGGTCTGGGACAACCGGGCGATGATGCACCGCCGGGACGCGATCCCGGACGGGGCGCGTCGGCTGATGCGCCGGATCCAGGCGAGGTGACCGTGAACGCGACGTCCGCGCCCGGGGACACCCCGGCCCTGGACCCCGACCTCGTCCTCGACACCCTGCTGGCCCGCGGCTACCGCGAGATGGCGGCGGTGCCGTGCAGCTATCTCGGACCGCTGCTGGCGCGCGCCGCCCGGCGCCCGGACGTCACCTACTTCCCGGCGACCTGCGAGAGCGAGGCGGTGTCGGTCGCCGCGGGCGCCTGGTTCACCGGCCGGCGTGTGGTGGTCGCCCTCCAGAACTCCGGGCTCGGGGACGCCCTCAACCCGCTCGCCTCGCTGTGCCTGCCCTACGGTGTGCCGGTGCTGCTGCTGATGTCGGTCCGCGGGGAGCCGGGGACCCGGGACGAGCCCCACCACGACGTGATGGGACGCACCACGGCGCGGATCCTGGACGACGTCGGGATCGCCCACGCGTGGGTCCCGGCCGACTCCGCCGGGTTCGTCCGGGCGGTGGAGGAGGCCGAGCGGGCGATGGACGCCTCCCGACGGGCCTACTGCCTGCTGATCAGGAAGGGGACCTTCCGGGAGGGCCCGCAGACCGTGCCGCTCGGCCGGAGCGTGCCGCAGCAGGTGCCGGGCACCGGCGACCGGCTGAGCAGGGCGCAGGCGATCAGATGGCTGCGGGAGCGGCTGCCCGAGGAGCAGGTGGTCGTCACGACGACCGGGCTGACCGGCCGTGAGCTGTACGCCGCCGGGGACCGCCCGACCCATCTCTATCTCAGCGGATCCATGGGCTGCGCCTCGGCGGTCGGCCTCGGCATCGCGCGCGCGGGCGGACGGCCGGTGGCGGTGTTCGACGGCGACGGAGCGTCCCTGATGCGCTTCGGGACCCTGGTCAGTGTCGCGGCTTCGGGGCCGGACCTGCTCCATGTCATCTACAACAACGGCTGCTACGACTCCACCGGCGGGCAGCCGCTCCAGGGGCCGGTGCCGTTCGCCGCGACCGCCGGGCTGCTGGGCTACGCCGCGACGGCGTACTGCGCCGCACCGGCGGAACTCCCCTCCGCGTACGGCAAACTGATGGCACAGCCGGGGCCCCGGCTGCTGGAGATCAAGGTGACGACCGACCCGGTGCCCGCACCGCGGGTCCCCCTCGCCCTCCCGGAGATCGCGACACGGCTGCGTGCCCTGTACGCCTCCCCCGTCACGACGGCGACGGCCTCATGAGCGGCACCGGCCCGGCGTCGGACAAGACAGCCACGCTCAGACACCTGCTGGACCGCCCGGAGATCAGCTTCCTGATGGAGGCGCACAACGGCCTGTCGGCGAAGCTCGTCGAACGGGCCGGCTTCGAGGGCATCTGGGCCAGCGGTCTGTCGATCGCCGCGGCGCTGGGGGTGCGCGACAGCAACGAGGCGAGCTGGACCCAGGTCCTGGAGGTCGCCGAGTTCATGAGCGACGCGACCGGCATCCCGATCCTGCTCGACGGGGACACGGGCTACGGCAACTTCAACTCGGTACGCCGTCTCGTGCGCAAACTCGAACAGCGCGGGATCGCCGGAGTGTGCATCGAGGACAAACTCTTCCCGAAGACGAACAGCTTCGTCCGCGGCGGCACCCAACCACTCGCCGACGCCGAGGAGTTCGCCGGGAAGATCCAGGCCGCGAAGGCGTCCCAGCACGACCCCGACTTCGTCGTCGTGGCCCGCACCGAGGCGCTCATCGCGGGCGAGGGACCGGCCGAGGCACTGCGCCGCGCCGAGCTGTACCGGTGCGCCGGCGCCGACGCGATCCTGATCCACTCGGCCCGCTCCGACCCGAGCGAGATCCTGGCGTTCAAGGCGGAGTGGGGCGACCGGCTGCCGGTCGTCATCGTGCCGACGACGTACTACACGACGCCCACCGAGGTCTTCGCCGAGGAGGGCATCTCCACCGTCGTGTGGGCCAACCACCTCATGCGCTCGGCCCTGCGGGCCATGCAGCTCACCGCCGCCACGATCCACTCCGAACAGCATCTGCGGAACGTCGAGGTCACGGTGGCGTCCCTGGCCGAGGTCTTCGAACTACAGGGGGAGGACGAGCTGGCGGAGGCGGAACAGCGCTGGCTGCCCAGGCGGAACGCCCCGAGGCGCTGAGGCGCGATCACGCGGGACGACACGGCCGCGCTCCCCTCGGTCCCCGTCCCGCGCGGATAGACTCCGCGCGAGCCGAGACGTCCGAGCCGAGCCGAACGGTCCGGGACCGGCACGCGGCCGGACCGCACTCCTGCCCGCCCGGCCCCGCCGGGCGTCGCTGTCCCCGAGAGGACACAGGACTTTGAGCACACCGGTCCCCGCCGCGGCCGACCGCCCCTCACGGACGCACGAGGGCACCGGCCGCGAGCCACGCCGCACCGCGGTCCTCGTCGCCGTACTGGCCGCCGTGCTGCTGGTGTCGATGGACAACTCCATCCTCAACGTGGCGTTGAAGACCCTCGCCGAGCCCGCGCCCGTCGGCCTCGGCGCCGACCACAGCCAGCTCCAGTGGGCCGTCGACGCCTACACGCTCGCCTACGCCGGCCTCCTGCTCGTCTCCGGGCTGCTCGGCGACCGGGTCGGGCACAAGAAGCTGCTCGTGGCGGGCGTCGCCCTGTTCGGTGTCTCCTCCGCCCTGTCGGCGTACGCGAGGACACCGGACCAGCTGACCGGGCTGCGCGCGGTCATGGGCGTGGCCGGGTCGCTGATCATGCCCGCGACCCTGGCCATCATCTCCGCGGTCTTCCCCGGCGAGCGGCGCACCAAGGCCCTGGGCATCTGGACCGCCGTGGTCGGCGTGGCCGTCGCCCTCGGCCCGATCATCGGCGGCGCGCTGCTCGAACGGTTCTGGTGGGGTTCGGTGTTCCTGGTCAATGTGCCGATCGTGGCCGTGGCCCTGGTCGCGATGGTCCGGTTCGTGCCGGCCGCCCGGCGGTCCGGCACCTCCGAGGGCCGACGCATGGATCTGCTCGGCGTCGCGCTGTCGGGTCTGGGGCTGCTCGGCGTGGTCTACGGCGTGATCCGGGCCGGCGAGCTGAACGACTGGACGGGCCGCGACGCGGGGCTGCCGCTCGCCGCGGGAGCGGTGCTGCTGGCCGCCTTCGTCCTGTGGGAGCGGCGCGTCGCCCAACCCGCCCTGGACATGCGCTACTTCCGCGAGCGCGGCTTCGCCGCCGCGGCGACCTCGCTGGCCGTCCTCTACTTCGCGCTGGTCGGCGGCACCTTCGTGATCACCTTCTATCTCCAGAGCGTGCGCGGCTACGGGCCGCTGCTCACCGGGGTGTGTGTGCTGCCCCTCGCGGCCTCGCTGATCATCTTCGCGCCCCGGGTGCCGAGGCTCGTCGCCAGGTTCGGTGTGCGCGCCGTGTGCACGTTCGGTCTGGCGACCATGGCGGCGGGTCTGCTGGGGCTGGCGGCGGTCGGCCGGTCCACACCGATCTGGCTGTTCGAGATCTGGCTGTTCGTCTTCGGCACCGGGACCGCGCACGTGCATCCGCCGTCGACCGCGACGGTGGTCTCCACACTGCCGGCCGGCGAGTCGGGCGCGGCCTCGGCGGTGAACAACACCTTCCGGCAGGTCGGCGGTTCGCTCGGCGCCGCCGTCCTGGGCTCCGTGCTCAACGCGGCCTACCGCTCCCGGATCGATCCGGCGGTCGGCGGTCTGGACGAGGGACTGGCGGAGCGGGCGCGCGGATCCGTCGCGGCGACGCTCCAGGTCGCCCAGGACCTGGCGGCGCACGGCCACGGCCCGCAGTCGTACGCCGTCGCCCAGGCGGCGTACGGCGGCTTCCTCCACGCCATGCGCACCACCTGGCTCGCCGCGTCGGTCGTCGTGCTCCTCACCACCGTCTTCGTGTTCCTGGTGATGGGCCCCGGGCCGTCAGGCGGGGCCGGTCAGGCGGTGGCCGGTCCCGCGGACGGCCCGGATCAGGTCCGGGGGACCGAGCCGTCGGCGTAGCCGGACGATCAGCGCGTCGACCGTGTGCGGCTCAGCCCGGTGCTGTGCGTCGGCGCCGCGCTGTGCCGGGCGGTCGCGGGTGGGCGCTGTTCCAGGTCGCCGAAGCGGGGAAGGGACGCCCGCCCGGGGACCACGGGAGCGCGGTACGGGGCGTGTGTGCGGGCGGTCGGTTCGGCGCCGGTGACGGGTTTGACGAGCCGGTCGTCCGCACCCCCGCCCGACGAGCGCCGCCCGTCCGGCGCCTGCGTCGAGCGGGGTGAGCATCAGGACCGGACGGGTCCAGCCGGCCCGGCGGTGGGCGGCGGCGGCGTCGAAGCCAGGTCCGAGCAGACGCGCGGACATCGTCGCGGCGAGGTTCGCGTCGTGCCGCCCGACGCGTCTGCGCACGGCGTCCGGCACCGGGCGACGGGCCTGCCACCGGCCGTGCGAAGACCCCGCCCACGGCGTGCGGCGGCGCGTACGCTCGGCTCATGATCGAGCATCGCGTGGTCCATGTGAACGGGATCCGGCTGCACATCGCCGAGGAGGGGGAAGGCCCCCTGGTCGTGCTGCTGCACGGCTTCCCCGAGTCCTGGCGCTCCTGGCGCCACCAGTTCGGTCCCCTTGTCGAGGCGGGGTACCGCGTGGTCGCCCCGGACCAGCGGGGCTACGGCCGCAGCGACCATCCCGCGGACGTCGCGGCGTACAGCATCCTGCACCTGGTCGGTGACGTCGTCGGGCTGATCCGGGAGCTGGGCGAGGAGAAGGCGTACGTCGTCGGGCACGACTGGGGAGCGCCGGTCGCCTGGCACACCGCGCTGCTGCGCCCGGACCTGGTCCTCGGGGTGGCCGGACTGAGCGTGCCGCCGCCGTTCCGGGGCAGGCAGCCGCCGCTGGTCGCCATGGAGAAGGCGTTCGGCGGGCGCTTCTACTGGAACTACTTCAACCGCCCCGGGGTGGCCGACGCCGAGTTCGGGCGGGACACACGCACCGCGCTGCGGAAGTTCATCTACTGGGCGTCCGGCGATGTGCCCGGCGAGATCAGGCAGCCGCTCGTCGATCCCGAACGGGGCTGGCTCGCGGCCATGCCCGACCCGGGGACGCTGCCCGGGTGGTTCACCGAGAGCGACCTCGACGCGCTCACCGAGAGTTTCTCCGAGGGCTTCACGGGGGCGCTCGACTGGTACCGCAATCTCGACCGCAACTGGGAGCTGACCGCTCCGTGGGCGGGCGCCGTCGTGACCTCGCCCGCCCTGTACGTCTACGGGGACCGGGACCCCGTCGCCGCCTTCCCCGGCACCCCCGAACTCATCCGGAAGCTACCCGACCGGATGCCCGGCCTGCTGCGCCCGCCCCTGGAGCTGACCGGCTGCGGGCACTGGACCCAGCAGGAACGGCCGGTCGAGGTGAGCGCGGCCCTCGTCGACTTCTTCCGCTCCTGTCCGCGGGGCGCGTGAGTCCCGCGGCGGTGTGCCGGGGCGCGCCGGGAGGCTGCTCCCTCCCGGCGGCGCCCCGGCGGGACGTGCGTCGGCACGTGGCATCAGCTCGGGAGTGTCCACTGCTGGTCGGCGCTCGCGTAGCAGGTCCAGATCTGGAGCCGAGTGCCGTTGGCGGAGCCGGGGCCCGTGGCGTCGAGGCACTTGCCGGAGGCGGGGTTGACCAGTTCACCGCCGGAACGGTGCTGCCAGACCTGGGCTCCTGAGCCGTTGCAGCCGTACAACTGCACCTTGGTGCCGTCGGCGGTTCCCGCCGCGGTCACGTCCAGGCACTTGCCGAGCGCCCTGAGCGTCCGGTCGGAGCCGACCGTCCACTGCTGGGCCGCGGTGCCGTTGCAGTCGTAGAGCTGGACGGCCGTGCCGTCGGCGGAGCCGCCGCCCGCCACGTCCACGCATGTGCCGCCGTAGCCGATGATCCGGCCGGACACGCCTCCGGGCGGCGGGGTGACGGGGCCGCTGCCGCCGGCCGCCCACGCGATCTCCTGGAGCAGGAGCCGGTTCTGCTCGGGGCGCGCGGACGTCGGCGCAGGGCAGGACCCTGGACGTCGACCACACGTTTCCCGTCGGCCCGGGCGGTCTGGAGTCCAACGGCGTCGCGCTGCTCCAGAACGCCGGCGCCGGCGGCACTCCGCGGAGCGCCTACCAGTTCACCAGGATCTTCCGGGCGGTCACCGGGGGCGGCACCCCGGCCGATCCGCCCTGCGGCACCACCGCCGCCCACGGCTACGGCGGCGAGTATGCCGACGTGGCAGGGGCGGGCAGCGCCAACGGCACCGAGGTCGATCTCCGCACGTGCAACGGCACCGCCGCCCAGCAGGGGACGCCCGGCTGAACCGTCGTCCACGCGTCACCCGGTGCCCTCTGCGCACCCCCGGTCGCGGAGGGCCCGCGGGAAAGGCGCCGTCCGCTCCTCACCGGCGGTGGACGCTGACGGCGTAGCCACCGCCGTCGTACGGTTCCGCGTCCCAGGTGGCGAAGCGGTCGACGAGGGTGAGACCGGCCGCGGCGCAGTGGCCGTCGTACTCCGGCAGGGTGATGCCGGACGGCACGGGCAGGTGGGCCTCGTCCAGGCCGAAGCCCGCGACCAGCAGACCGCCCGGACCGAGGGCCGCGGTCAGCCGCCGGACCACCGCGGCCTCGGTGTCCGCGGCCAGCAGTGGGAGGACATTGCCCGCGGCGACGACCAGGTCGAAGTCTCCCGCGATGCCGAGCCCGGCCGGGTCGAACTCCGCCAGATCGGCCTGGAACCAGGGAAGTCCCGGGGCCTCGCGCCGCGCGACCGCCAGCATCGACGCGTCGAGATCCACGCCGACGCAGTCGTAGCCGAGCTCGGCGAGCCGGATCATGACCCGCCCGGTGCCGCACCCGGCGTCCAGCACGCGTGCTCCCGGCGGCACGAGCGCCGCGCACAACCGGGCCTCTCCGTGCACGTCCTGGCCCGCGCGGGCCAGGGCCGCGAACCGTGCGGCGTAGTCCTCTCCGGACTTCCCCCCGGTCACATCCCTCCAACGGCTCATGCGGGCAACTATAGGACGGCCCCGCGGCCCGCTCGCCCTCATGCCCGCAGGGCCCGACCGCCGTGCGGTCGGGCCCTGCGAAGAGCGGGGGCAGCTGCGGTGTCAGGTCACCATCGATACCAGCGGCCACGACCGCCGCCCGCGTTGGTGGAGCGCATGAGGAACCCGAGCAGCCACACGACCAGGACGACGAGAGCCACCCACCACAGGACCTTGAGGGCGAAACCCGCGCCGAAAAGGACGAGGGCGAGAAGCAGGACCAGCAAAAGGGGAACCATAGTTATCAACCTCCTGGACTGCCGTGTGCCCTGCATCCCGTCGCGCATTCCTCGGAAAACCTTTGTTTGTGGTGAGGAAGCAGGGGCACAAGGGGGTCGTCGCAACACTGGAAGACTCTCTGAGGAGGTGCCTGTCATGACCGCGGGCGAGAAGGCCAAGGCGAAGACCGAGCAGGCCCAGGGCGTGGCCAAGGAGGCCGTGGGCAAGGCGCTCGGCAATGAGCGGATGGCCGCCGAGGGAAAGGCCGAGAAGAGTCTGGGTGATGCCCGTGAGGCCAAGGAGAAGACCAAGGACGTCTTCAAGGACTGAGATCCCTTTTCCTGCTTTCCGCCGCCCGGCCCCCGGAAAGGGGCCTCCCGTTCAGGGAGGCCCCTTTCCGCTGTGTTCGAGGCCGCTCCGCGAGGTGTTCCGGGTCAGCCGCCGTGCACGGTGAGCCGATATCCCTCGGGACCGGTGAAGGAGAACATCGGGCCGAACGGACTGTCCTGCAAGGGGCTGACCTCCTCCGTGCCCGCCCGCACCAGCTGTTCGCGCACCGCGCTCGCGTCCGAGGCGCGCAGCCAGAGCGCCACGCCCAGGCCGGGGCGGGCAGCACCGTCCAGGTCGACGCCCGGGAGCGGCTCGCGCACCGCGAACGGGACCGGGCTGGTGGTGAACACCACCGCGCCGGGTGGCGAGGCGGGCGCGCGGCGCAGTCCGAGGCGCTCCTCGAAGAAGGCGGCAGCGGCGGGCACGTCCTTCACCTGGAGAGCGATGAAATCGGGGCCTTCGACGGTGGCGGTCATGGTTCCTCCGGAGGTGGATGTCAGGACTTTGACATAAGAAACCGTAGGCGCCCGCTCCGGGTATGTCAAAATGCTGACATGGATGATCGTTCAGCCGTGCCCCCGCCCCATCCGGCCCAGGACGTGACGGAGCATGTGGGGTACCGCCTCAAACGTGCCGCGGCCGCGCTGCGCGGCGCCATGGACAAGGCCCTGCGCGAGCACGGCCTCACCGTCCCGCAGTACTCCTGCCTCGAACTCCTCGACCAGCGGCCCGGCCTGTCCAACGCCGACCTGGCGCGGGGCACCTTCGTCACGCGGCAGTCGGCCAACGTCGTCCTGCGCGGCCTCAGAGAGGCCGGCCTCATCACCCGGGCGGCCACCACCGACCACGGCCGTGCCCTGCCCGTCCATCTCACTCCGGCCGGGCAGCAGCGCCTGCACGCCGCCCGCGGCGCCGTGTACGCCGTCGAGAGACGCATGATCGGACACGTACCCGAGGACCGTCTCGCGGCGCTGCTCGCCGACCTCGACGCGATGACGGCCGCGCTCGACGAGTGAGCGTCCGACCCGCCGCCGGACCTATGCGCCGACGGCTTCCTCCACGGTCGCCCGCGTGTCCAGCACCGCGTCGGCCCCCGTGATCTCCAGGAGCCGCTGGAGCTGGGGCGGCGGCGCGGCCAGCCGCAGGGCGACCACGCGGCGGGTGCGGAGCATCAGGTTGAGCAGGGACGAGTCGGCGAACCTCACACCGGAGGCGTCCAGGACCACGAGGGAGCATTCCCGGGCCGCGGCGGCGAGCGCCTCCTCCAGGGGCGGGATCGAGTGCTGGTCGTAGGCACCGTGCATGACGACGACCCGGACTCCGCGCAGTTCGTACTGCATCACCGCGGCTCCCGCCGAGGCGCGTGAGCCGGTCCGCTCCGGCACCCCGTCACCCCTCCCGGCAGCGCTCCTCATGTCGGACATCGGGGCCTCTTCCCAAGGCACTCTCGGGCTCCTCACTGTCGCCTCCCCCCACGGGAGCCGGTCAGCCATTGCACGAAAAGTATGTCACGTATCCGCATTCCGGCAATGATGTGCTCTAAAATGCTGCGCATGGTCGCCGTACCCGAATCCCACACCGGCTGGACGTTCGTCACCAACCACGCGCGTGTGCTGGCGGCCATCGCCGACAACCCGAACGTCCGTATCCGGGACATCGCCGCCCACTGCCGGCTGACGGAGCGCGCCGTCCAGCGGATCATCTCCGATCTGGAGGAGGGCGGTTACCTCTCCCACACCCGCGACGGGCGCACGAACACCTACCGCATCGAGCCGGACAAGGTGCTGCGCCACCCGGCGGAGGCCGGTCTCTCCGTGGCCTCGCTGCTCTCCCTCCTGGTGCGCGACGAGACCGAACGCGGCGCCCAGCCGACGGCCCGGTCCGCGCGGCGCACGGCACCTGACGACGGCGCCCTGTAGTGCTCCGACCGGGGAGACAGCGGGCCGGAGCGCCGACGGGGCAGGCTCGGGAGAAGGACAGCGGCGGAAGGACGGCTCAGGAGGCGAACGGCTCGATCTCCCCCGCGAAGACGATGACCTGGTCGATGAGGCTCCGTCGCAGATGGACGACGTCCGTTCCCGCCAGGCGGGGGCCTCCGTCAGGGGTGGTGAAGACCCACTGGTACCGGGCCCATTCGTCCGGCATGTCCACCGCCGAGCAGCGCACCATCGTGCCGGTCCCGGCCGGATGGCGCCGGATGTCCAGCACGAACCGCTCGACCGCCTCGATCCCTTCG
This sequence comes from Streptomyces sp. PsTaAH-124, assembly GCF_000373685.1. Classification (NCBI taxonomy): domain Bacteria; kingdom Bacillati; phylum Actinomycetota; class Actinomycetes; order Kitasatosporales; family Streptomycetaceae; genus Streptomyces; species Streptomyces sp. PsTaAH-124. The sequence continues at coordinate 108,909 of NZ_KB892162.1, forward strand.
CTGCGCCCCAACGGCCCCCAGAAGACCACGTCCGAGGTCAGGGCCTGGGAGAGCAGGGCCGTCACATAGCTGTCGTCCGAGGCGTTGAACGCGGAGATGAACGTGTCGATCGCGGAGCGTGCGGTCTCTTCCTGCATGCCCCAGTAATACCAGCCGAGCCGGTCGGCGGCGAAGCCGGAGGGCGGGGGCGTCGGCCGCGGCCTCGCGGGTCCGTGTCACGTGCCGCGGGCCGTCCGGCCGCCCCCGTCAGGGGCGCCCGCAACCCCCATGGGAACACCCGTACTTGACATACGGGCAAGCGTTCCCATCGGGTCCCGAGGTCACGCAAAAGGTTCTTCCTGACGCCGAACCTCCCACGGGTGTCGCGCATCTTCAGGTGCACAGGCGCGCACCGACCGCGCGCGCCGGTCCGTCCTGCGAGGGGAACGCGAAACTCCATGAAGAGCAAACTGATCACCGTGGCCCTTGCGGCCGCCGTCGCCACCGGTACCGCCGCTGCCGCCGTCCCGGCCTCGGCCGCCCCCGCCGCGGCCCGGCCGACCCGCTGCCACACCGCCGACCTGAAGGCCGGCTTCGCCACGGGGGAGGACGCGACGCCGGAGATGAAGCAGACCAAGAAGCAGACGCAGGCGCACATCTGGTTCACGAACCGGAGCAAGCGCACCTGCACCCTGTCCGGCTTCGCCGGCGTCGACATGGTCGGCGCGCAGAAGACCGACGGCACCTGGTCCCTGGTGCGCTCCTCCGCGAAGCCCGTGCGGATGACCCTGGAGCGGGGCGACACGGTGGACTTCGGCATCACCCTGCTCCCGGTGGCCGCGTCCACGCCGCGGAAGGAGAAGTTCGTCCCGGCGACGTTCCTGGTCACACCGCCGGACGAGACGCGGCACTTCACGCTGAAGTGGCCGTTCGGCGGCCAGATCCTCAAGCAGGACGGCGCCACCCACCCGGCCACCTATCTCAACCCGGTCGGGCTGTAGCGGCACCTCAGGGCCGGCGTACCCGCCAGAGCCATGCCGCGGCGCCGGTCAGCAGGGCGAGCATCGCCAGATTGGCCACCAGGGCCGGGGAACCGCCCAACGGGCCGCCGCGCGACAGGTTCCAGGTGGCGATGACGGCGGTCGGCAGGACGGCGGTGACCAGGACACCGGTGGACTTCTGGACGGCACTCCAGTGCACCGACGTGCACAGGAGCACCGCGCCGGTGATGCGGAACAGGACGCCGAACAGCGGGCCGGGCTGGCCGGGGAAGACCATCATGAAGGGCAGCGAGAGGGTGAGCATCGCGAGCGGGACGAGGGGGTGCACCTTGCCCCGCCGCGCGGGTGCCGGGGCACCGCCCGCGGCCTGCGCCCCGGTGATCCGCTCCCCCGCCTCGGCCAGCGCCGTCGCCGCGATCGCACGGGGGTCACCCAGCTCCGCCAGGACCGCGCCGACGGCGACACCGGGGCGTTCGGCGCGGGTGACCTCGATGTGCTCGGCGAGATCGGCGAGGAGTTCCTGGCGGCGGTCGGCGGGCAGTGCGCCGGCCTCGCGCTCGACGGCGGCGAGGTAGTCGCGTACGGGGTCGGCGGTGGTCTTCATACGAGGTCTCCGGTGGAATGGTGCGGGTGGTGCGGGGTGGCGAGGAAGGTGTCTACGGCGTCGCGAAAGCCCGGCCAGACGTGGGTGAACTCGTCGAGCGCGGCCCGCCCGCTGTCGGTGAGCGCGTAGTAGCGGCGGGGCGGTCCCGACGCGGACTCCTGCCAGGTGGTGGTGACCAGGTCGTCGCGGCGCAGCCGCGAGAGCAGGGGGTAGACGGTGCCCTGGCTGGTCGCGAGGGCACCGGAGTCCTCCAGGGCATGGAGAAGCTCCACACCGTAGCGGGGGCGGTCCCGCATCAGGGCGAGTACGCAGTACTCCAGGACCCCCTTGCGCAGCTGGGCTGCCGCCCGAGCCTGCTTGGTCGAATCACCTGGTTCCATGCGATGCAAGATACCTGGTCGGACAAGCGCCTGGGAAGGGGGGTCCCCTGGGACCGGGCAGGTGCGGGTTCGCCTTCCTCGCCGACCGGATCCCCTTCGTGCTCCCGCTGCGCACCCTCACCCGGCGCGGCGAACGCCTCCCCGCTCCCGCGCACTTCCCCGCCTCGGCCGGCTGCCCGCAGATCCGCTCGGTCGAGCTGTATCCGGGACAGAACTCACGGGGGTTGGCCCCGGCCCGCTCCGAAGCCCTGCTCCCCGACGCCGAGGTCACGATCCATACCCTTCACTCCCACCTCTTCTGACGCACCCCGCCGTACTGCGACTCCGTCACCGCCTCGGCCCACCGGGTCTCCGGCGTGTCGTCGCCGGTCCCCTCCCACAGGGCGAGGTGTTCCATGAAACGGTCGGGGGCGGCGCCGTGCCAGTGCTCCTCGCCGGGCGGGCAGGCGACGGTCTGGCCGGGGTGGGCTTCGAGGACGGTGCCGTCCCGGGTGCCGATCAGGGCGATGCCGGAGACGACGTGCAGGGTCTGGCCCACGGCGTGCGCGTGCCAGTGGGTCCGGGCGCCGGGGGCGAAGCGGACGAGGTTGACCCGTATCCGGGAGGGTTCCCGGCCGGCGACGATGACGTCCCACCACACGTCTCCGGTGAACCAGTCCGCGGGTGCCTTGCTGGTGGGCTGGGGTTCGATGAGTTCCATTCGGTGCTTCCTCCGGTGCGTGTCGATCGGACTGGGATGTGTCTGCCGAGGTCGGACGGTCCTCGCGCCGGGGGCGGACGGCGGGTCCGGCCCCGGCCGTCAGGGTGCGAGGAGTGTTTTGATCGCGCGGCGCTCGTCCATGGCCCGGTAGCCCTCGGCGACCTGGTCCAGAGGGAGCGTGAGGTCGAAGACCTTGCCGGGGTCGATGCTCCCGGTCAGCACGCGGTCGATGAGGTCGGGCAGGTAGCGCCGCACGGGCGCGGGGCCGCCGCGCAGCCCGACGTGCGAGAAGAAGAGTTCCTGGCCGTCGACGGCGACGCCGTGCGGCATCCCCACGAAGCCGACGCTGCCGCCGGGCCGTGCCGAGTGCAGCGCCTGCCGCATGGCCTGGGCGGTGCCGACGCACTCCAGGACGCTGTCGGCGCCGATCCCGCCGGTCAGCTCCTTGATCCGGGCCACGCCCTCCTCGCCGCGTTCGGCGACGATGTCGGTGGCGCCGAACTCCAGCGCGAGCTGCTGCCGGCTCTCGTGGCGCGACATGGCGATGACGCGCTCCGCGCCCCTCTCCTTCGCCGCGATCACCGCGCACAGACCGACCGCTCCGTCACCGACGACGACGGCGGTGGAGCCGGGCGTCACCTCGGCTGCGTCGGCCGCCCACCAGCCGGTCCCCAGCACGTCGGAGACGGCCAGCAGTCCCGGCCAGAACCGCTCGTCGGGAACCCCGTCGGTGGCGACGAGCGTGCCCTGGGCGTGGGGGATGCGGACGTACTCGGCCTGGCAGGTGCTCATGAACTCACGGTTCAGGCAGCTGGACTGGAAGCCGTTGCGGCAGTTCGCGCAGGTGTTGTCCGAGGTGGCGAACGAGCCCACGACGAACTGTCCGGGCCGCAGGCCGGTGACCTCGGAGCCGACCTCCTCCACGAAGCCGACGTACTCGTGCCCCATGGGACGGGCGTGCTCGGTCGGCTCCGCGCCGCGGTACGGCCACAGGTCCGAGCCGCACACGCAGGTCACGGCCGTGCGGATGACGGCGTCGGTCGGCTGCTGGATCCTCGCGTCGTCCACGGTCTCGTAGCGGATGTCGCCGGGGGCGTGGATCACTGCTCCGCGCATGAGAGAAGTTCCTTACGTGACGTACTGTCGCGGACCGCGCACACTCCGGTGTGCCGGTCGCCGCCGACCGCGGTGGCGGACCGGGGCGAGGGCGGCGCGCTGTGCGCCACGGTCCCGGGCCGGGCACCCCGGCCGCCCCTCGGGGCGGCCTCCGGGTGCCACGTCTTCCAGGAAACCGCTGCTCGGGGCGGGGAGCGAGTCACCGGTGAAGGGTGTACCGGCAGTACATCGCCCAGGGGGCCCGCGGGCCGTACCGTCGAGGCATGGACAACCGTGATGAGGTCCGCGACTTCCTGACCTCGCGGCGCGCCAGGATCAGCCCCGAGCAGGCCGGACTGCCCGAAGGGCCCCGGCGCCGGGTGCCGGGCCTGCGTCGCAGCGAGGTCGCGGCCCTGGCCGACATGAGCGTCGAGTACTACGCGAAGCTCGAACGCGGCAGCCTCGCCGGGGTCTCCCCGGCCGTCCTGGAGTCCGTGGCGCGCGTGCTGCGGCTGGACGACGCCGAGCGCGCCCATCTGCTGAACCTCGCCCAGGCGGCGGACGGCACCGACGTCCTGGCCCGCCCGCGCCGCCGCCGCACCGGGGACCGGTGGAAGGTCCACCGCAGCCTCCAGTGGACGCTGGACGCCGTCACGGCGGGACCGGCCTTCGTGCGCAACGGCCGCCTGGACGTCCTCGCGACGAACCAGCTCGGCCGCGCCTTCCACCGCGATCTCTACGCCGGCCCCGGCAACCAGGCCAACCTCGCCCGGTTCCAGTTCCTCGACCCGGCCTCCCGCCGCTTCTACCCCGACTGGGACATGTTCGCCGGGGTGACCGTCGCCGTCCTGCGCACCGAGGCGGGCCGCAACCCGTACGACCGGGACCTGCACGACCTCATCGGTGAACTGGCCACCCGCAGCGAGGAGTTCCGCACCCGGTGGGGCGCCCACGACGTCCGCCACCACGGCACCGGGACCAAGCACTTCCACCATGACATCGTCGGTGAGGTCACGCTCGCCTTCGAGGGTCTCGAACTGGCCGCCGAGCCCGGCCTGACGATGACCGTCTACGCCGCCGAGCCCGGCTCGGCGTCCGAGGAGGCCCTGCGTCTGCTCGCCTCCTGGGCCGCCACCCACGAGAGCCCGGCACCGGACGTGCGGGCCTGAGGGGACGGGTGGTGTTGAATGCGGGCCGGTGGTGCCGACCGGCGCCACTCTGCTTCGGCCCACCGACCCGGGGAGAACGATGACCACTGGGAACGAGACCGGTGTCCGCGAGCGGCTCACCGGCCACCGGGACCGCTTCGACGCCGGGTTCGCGCGCTACTTCGACACGGTCGCCCGGGAGCGGCCCTCGCGCGGGGTGTTCGTGCCCGAGGCGCTGGAGCTGGTGCGGGACATGTCGTTGCGCGGCGGGAAGCGGCTGCGGGTCGCCCTGCTGTACGAGGCGGCCCGGCTGGTGACCCCCGAGGCCGTGGCCGGGCTGGAGGAGGCCGCGCTCAGCATGGAGCTGCTGCACACGCACGGGCTGATCCACGACGACATCATCGACGACTCCCCCGTGCGCCGGGGGGCTCCGTCGGTGTACTACGCGTACCGCGAGCGCTTCCCCGGCCGGCCGCAGACGGCCCTGGGGCTGGCGGTCCTGGCCGGGGACCTGGCCGCGTTCCTGTCGCTGCGGGTCCTGCTGACCGCGCCCGTCTCCCCCGAGCTGCGGCAGGCGATGGCGGCCGTCCAGGCGACGGCGGGGGCCGACACGGTCGCCGGTCAGATCCTGGACCTGGAACGGGACTTCGGCCCGGTTCCCGACCGGGAGATGCTGGACCTGGTGTCCGAGTACAAGAGCGCCCGGTACTCGGTGCTCGCCCCGCTGCGGCTGGGTCTGCTCGCGGCGGGCGCGGATCCTGCCGCCCATGACAAGGACCTCGCACGGTACGCGACGCTGGTGGGGGTCGGCGGACAACTGCGCGACGACTACCTGGACCTGTTCGCGGACTCCGGCACGGTGGGCAAACCGGCCGGGTCGGATCTCCGGGAGGGGCGCCGCAGTTACGCGGTGTGCGCGGTCCTGGCAGCGGCGACCGGCCGCGAGCGGGAGGTCGTGGAGGCCGCGCTCGCCGGTCCCGGCTGCCGGCCGGAGACGGTCGGACAGGTCCGTGACATCGCCCGTCGGCACGGTGTCGACGAGCGGATGCGCGCGGACCTCAACCGGCTCGCCGAGGAGGCGGCCTCGGTCGCGGCGGGCTGGCGGCCGCGGTGGCGCGAGGAGGCCGTCGCGTTCTTCGAGCGGCTGCCGCTGTGGGCCGCGCGCCGCGCCCGGTGACCAGGGGTGCCGCGTCACCGGGGCGGGTCGGTCACTGGCGGCTGATCGACCGGGAGATGCCGGTGGCGGTGGTGGTGGCCAGGATCCAGCCCGCCGCGGTCAGCGCGTAGGCGAGCCACTGGCCGGTGCCCCGGGGGGCGAAGGCGGTCTCCTGGCCGAAGGCGCTGATCGGGATGAGCAGGTCGAGGGTGTAGAAGAGGGCGTTGAACGGCGGTGCCTTGCCCGCCTCCAGCGGCGCGGGGTGGTGGGCGCCGAAGAAGAGCGCGCCGCAGCAGAGCAGGGCCAGGAGCCAGAGTCCGGCGCGGAGCGGACGGTAGCCGTAGCCGATGGTCGCGTCCTGGACGTAGCCCCACAGGCGGGTGTGCGGGGGCAGCAGGGAGCGGCGGCGGCGCTGCTTGGCGAGGAGGACCGTGCGTGCCTCGTCCTCGTGGCCGAGCCGCCGGTAGGCCGCCGCGAGTTGTTCGTAGGGCTGCGGGTGGTAGCCGTCGCTGCCGCGCCGGAGCCAGCGGAGCCGTTCGGCGGCCGTCAGCGGGGCGGCGAGGGCCGTGTAGGCGGTGTCGGCCAGTCGCAGGTCGGCGGGCCAGGTGGCCGGGGTGTCGTAGAGGGTGCCCAGGTGGGCGTTGGTCGCGTCCACCGTGCCCTCGGCCGGACGCCGGGTGCGCAGGTCGGTCTCGCGGGCCTGGGTGAGGCGGAGGGACAGGGCGGTGCCGCCGGGGTCGGTCAGCGTGGCGTCCCGGAAGCTGAGCCGCGTACCGATGCGGCTGCCGTCGAGCGTGACGCCGCCGTTCACGGTGAGGCCCTGGCCGAGGTCGAAGTTGCGGGCGACGCTGACGTCGACGGCCTCCAGCGCGATGTCGCCCGCGTTGTCCAGCCGGGCGCCGCAGAAGCCGATCGCCGCCGCGACCGTGGCGCCGGAGAGGATGACCCGTCCTTCGGCGCTGAAGCCCGGGTGGCAGGTGAAGTCCTCGGTGACCTGGACGTGGTAGGCGTCGAGGGCGTGGCCGCCCGGGTTGCTGAGCGAGGCGCCCTCCAGGTCCAGCTCGCCCGACAGGGTGGCGCCGGTGAGCCGGAACGCGCCCCGGACGGTGAGACCGGTGCACAGGACGTCGCCACCCGTGGTGAGGCGCACCGCGGAGACCGCCTCCGTGCCGGGTGCGGTGATCACGGCTTCGCGGAGGTCCAGGTCGCTGTGGATCTGGGCGCGGGTGAGGACGAGGGGGCCGGTCAGCCGGGAGCGGGACAGGACCAGCCGGCCGTCGATCCGGGCGGTGTCGGCGGCGAGACCCGGCAGGGCGCAGCCGGTGAGGGCGAGGTCGCGCAGGTTCGCGCCCTGGAACAGGGGCACTTCGTCGAAGGCGCACTCGTCCAGGGCGACGGGCGCCGCGATCTCGGCGAAGCGCAGGTCGAGCCGGCCGGTGACGCGGGCTCCCGTGAGGCGCAGCGCCGGGCGGGCGCCGGGGGCGGGGGCGGCTCCGGCACCCGTCAGCAGCGCCGCGACGACCTCGGCCCGTATCTCCGGTTCGACGGCCGGTGGGCCGTCGCGGACGCCGCGGAGGTCGACGGTCCCGCCGTGGGCGAAGGCGTGCCACAACCGGCTCTCGTCGGGGCTGAGTTCGTCGGGGCGCATGGTCGTCGATCTTTCCCGTGCGGGATGGGCCGGGGCAAGGTCTCGTGCGGGCGCCGTGCCGAAGTGCCCGGCGTAGAGTGGGCTGTTGTGAGCGGCCCGGGGCGTATCAGCATCAGCTATGAGGAGCGCGCGGGCATCGTCATCCCGCTCGCGGCGGGCGGCGGACTGCCCACGCACAGCCATCCGCAGCACCAGCTGGCCTGGGCGCCGGACGGTGTGCTGACGATGGAGGCGGGCGACTTCCGCTGGGTCGTGCAGCGGTCGCGCGCGCTGTGGATCCCCGGTGGGGTGGAGCACGGGGTCCTGCCCGGCGCGTCCGGCGCGATGCTCTCGCTGTACTTCGAACCGGACGGCTGCCCGCTCCGGTGGCTCTCCCCGACGGTCGTCAACGCCACCGGGCTGGTGGGGCCGCTGCTGTCCCACCTGATGGAGCTGGACGGCGGCATCGGCACCGGGGACCGGCGGACGCGGGCCACCGCGGTGCTGTGGGACCTGCTGGAGCCCGTGCCGGTCGCGACCCTGCCGGTGATCCTTCCCGACGACCCGCTGGCGCTGCGGGTGGCGCTCGCCCTCCGTGCGGATCCGGCCGACGCACGGGATCTGGAGGAGTGGGGTCAGGAGGTCGGGGCATCGGCGCGCACGCTCTCGCGCCGGTTCCGTGCCGAGACCGGGGTGAGTTTCGCGAGCTGGCGGACGCTTCAGCGGCTCGACGCCGCGCTGCCGCTGCTGGGCGCGGGACAGCCGATCGCGCGGGTCGCCCGCGCGGTCGGCTACCGGACCGCGAGCGCCTTCATCGCCGCGTTCCGGCGGGAGCTCGGCACCACTCCCGCCGCGTACTTCGGCGCGAGTGGTGCCGGTGCCGGTGAGGGTCTCACACCCCGGTGAGCCGCGTCCGTGCCGCCGCCCTGGCGGCGCGGCCGCGGTCGACGGTGAAGGCGATCACCGCGAGGACCACGGAGACCGCGGCGACGACGGAGCCGAGGGTGGCCACGGAGTTGAGCGCGTCGACCGACGCGTGGTCGGCGACCCGGGTCAGTGCGGGCACGCTGCCCTGGAGCCGGGGCGGTACCGCCTCCAGCACCTGGTGACCCGAGCCGGCCCCGACCTGGTGGACGAACGCGTCCCTGAGGTCCTGGGGCACCGAGTCCGCTCCCGGTACGGCCGCGAGGCCGGAGGCGGCCTGCTGCCGGGCCACATGGCCGAACACCGAGCCGAGTCCGGCGATCCCGACAGCCATGCCGACCTGCCGCAGCGTGCCGAAGGTGGCGCTGGCCATTCCCGCGTTCTCCGGTGCGGCGAAGGTCAGTGACGCGGCCTGGGTGGCCGCGGTGATCGCCCCGAGGCCGACACCGCCGACCAGTTCACCGGGCAGGAAGTGGGTCCAGCCGTCGCCGGGGGCGAAGCCGCCGAGGAGGAACATGCCCGCCGCGACGAGTGCCATGGTGACGGTCAGCGAGACGGAGATCGGCACCTTCTTCGCGAGGACCGCGGTCAGGGGTGCGGCGATCATCGCGCCGACGCTGAGCGGGATGACCCGCAGGCCCATCTGGAGAGGTGTGCAGTCGAGCGTGCCGATGAGGAACAGCGAGAGGTAGGTGGTCGCGGCCATCAGTGTGGCCATGTGGGCGACCGACACGATCGCGGTGCCGGTGAAGCCGGGTCTCCTCGCCATGGCGACGTCGAGCAGCGGGTGCTCGGCTCCGCGTATCTGCCAGGCCAGGAAGCCGGACACCAGGACGACCGCGGCGGCGAGCAGACCGAGGACGGCCGGTGACGTCCAGCCGAGGACGCTGCTGCGGGTCACGGCGAACACACCGGCCACCAGACCGCCGGTGAGCAGCAGTGAGCCCAGCGGGTCGGCCCGGCGGCCGGACGCGCGGGCCGCCTCGGGCATCTTCAGTGCGGCGAGCACGAGGAGGGCGACGCCGATGGGCAGGTTCACGGTGAAGATGGAGCGCCAGCCGAACCGGGTGACGAGCGCGCCGCCGATGACCGGGCCGAGGACGGTCGCGCCCGCCATCACCGCGCCGTAGACGCCGATCGCCTTCGCCCGTGCGGCGGGTTCGGGGAAGGCCGCCGACAGCAGGGGCAGCGCGGTGGCGAAGAGCATGGCCGCGCCGACGCTCTGCACCGCGCGCAGGATGTCGAGCTGCACGATGCCGCCGGCGAGGGTGAGGGCCAGCGACGCGCCGGTGAACACGGCCATGCCGGCCAGGAACATCCGCTTGCGTCCGAACCGGTCGCCGAGGGTGGCGAAGGTCAGCAGGAGGCCGGCCAGCGGGATCGAATAGGCGTCGATGACCCACTGGAGGCCGTCGATGGAGGCGTCGAACTGCGTGCGGATGTCGGCGAGTGCCGCGGTGACGACGGTCGCGTCGAGCATCAGCATGAAGATCGCGGCGCAGACCATGAACAGCACCGTGCCGGGGCGGCGTGGCAGGTCAACGGGTGGTGTTCCGCGGGTGTCGGTCGCGGTCAAGGGCATGGGTTCCCCCTGGTGGGCGGGCATGGGATGCGGGTGCGGGAACACCGCCGTGCAGTGGGGGGCCGGTGCCGCACCGATCACGCTAGGGGGCGGGCGGCCCGACGGAAATGACGTACCAGGACGAGCAGTGTCGCGCAGCGGACAACCTGGGGCCGGGCCGCGCCGCCCGCGTGACCAGTCCCACACGGGCCACTCTTGCATGATCGTTGCAATTGCTTATTTGATGCGTGTGCCGTGGTTCTTGAGCAACAGGCTGAAAGGGACGTCCACATGCCGGTCACCCCCACCCGCCGGAGTGTGCTCACCGCGGCGGCCGCGGCAGGCGCCGGGCTGCTCACCGGCTGCTCGGCCGCGGACTCCGGCTCCTCCGCGCCGAAGAAGGGCGGGACGCTGCGCGCGGCCTTCCCGGGCGCGGGGGTGAAGGAGACGATGGACCCGCACGCGCAGCGGCAGTTCGTCGACATCGCCCGGCACAAGGCCGTCTTCGACAAACTCGTCGAACTCGACTCCACGCTGCGGCCGGTGCCGCGGCTGGCCCGCTCCTGGTCGAGCGACGCCGAGGCCCGGGTGTGGCGGTTCGAGCTGCGGGAGGCACGGTTCCACGACGGGCACGCCCTCACCCCGGACGACGTGCTGTACAGCCTCTCCCGGATCCTCGATCCGCGCGCCGCCGACCATCTGGCGAAGAACTCCCTGGCCCACATCGATCTGCCCAACTGCCGCAAGACGGGCCCGCGGAGTGTGGAGATCGCGCTCACCCGGCCGAACGCCGAACTGCCCGGCCAGTTGGCGATGACCGGCACACCCGTCGTCCGCGACGGCTGGAACGACCCGCGCCACCCCGTCGGCACCGGACCGTTCCGGTTCGTCTCCTTCACCGCGGGACGCGAGTTCACCGGACGCCGCTTCGACGGCCACTGGAACGGCGCCCCGCACCTGGACGAGGTGCGGATCCTGTCCGCCGAGACCGAGGCGCGCGCCGCGGCGGTACGCAGCGGGGAGGTGCACTTCGCGCACGAGATGACGCCGACCTTCGCCCGTACGGTGCAGCACGACAGCCGGGTACGGGTGGTGGCGACCAGGCGCAGCGGGGTGCAGGGCTTCGCGCTGAAGACGGACCGGGCGCCGTTCGACGACCCGCGGGCGGCGCTGGCCGTCAAGCTCCTCGTGGACCGCAGGCGGCTGGTGGACGTGGTCTGCTCGGGCCGCGCCGAGATCGGCAACGACCTGTACGGCAAGGGCTATACGTACTACCCGGACGGTATCGAGCAGCGCGAGCGGGACGTGGCCGAGGCGCGGCGACTGCTCAGGCGCACCGGTCTGTACAACAAGAAGGTGACCTTCTACACCTCCACGGCGGCCGACGGATTCGCGCAGGCCGCCCATCTGTTCACCGAGCAGGCGGGTGAGGCGGGGCTGAGGGTGGAGGTCGTCGACGGGCCGCCGGAGTCGTACTTCACCGACGTGCTGAGCAAGGGCACCGTCACCAACCACCGGTGCGGTGCCATGACCATCCCCACCTACCTCAGCGAGCGGCTGCTGAGCGACGCCCCGCAGAACGCGACGGCCTGGAAGCACCGGGACTTCGACGAGGCGTTCACCGCCGCACGGGCCGTGGCGGACGACGGCAGGCGCACCGAGCGGTACCGCTCGGTGCAGACGACGCTGCGCGACCGGGGCGGTCTGGTGCTGTGGGGGCATCCGGAGTGGCTGAACGCCGTGTCCCGCACCGTCCGGGGTGTGCGGGAGGCTCCGCCCAACACGGTGGACTGGGCGCGGTTCGACACGGTGTGGCTGGGCTGAGCACGGGTGCTGCGCTATGCCCTGCGGCGGTGCGGGTGGACGCTCGTCCAGCTCGCCGCGCTCAGTGTCATCGTCTTCCTGCTGACCGATCTGCTGCCGGGGGACGCGGCCACCGTCGACTTCAACGAACAGGCCGGGCTCGGCCAAGTGGCCCAGTTGCGGGAGCAGATGGGGCTCGACCGGCCGCTCGCCGAGCGGTTCGCCGACTGGGCGCACGGCCTGCTCACCGGTGACCTCGGCACATCGCTGGTCGGTGGCGGCCCGGTCGGCGAGGTGCTGTCGTCGTCGGTCCCGGTGACGGCGGCGCTGGCCGCCGTCACGGTCGTGCTGCTGGTGCCGCTGGCCGTCACGCTCGGCCTGCTGACGGGGCTGCGGGCGGGCAGCAGGACGGACCGCGTGGTGTCCGCGGTGACGCTGGCGCTCACCTCGGTACCGGACTTCGTGCTGGCGCTGCTGCTGGTCGGTGTCTTCTCGCTGCGTCTGGGCTGGCTGCCGTCGACCTGGATCGGCGCGGACGGCGTGTGGTGGCGGCGGCCGGAGCTGTTCGTGCTGCCGGTGGCGGTGCTGCTGGCCCGCACCGTGTGCGTGCTGTCCCGGCAGATCCGGGCCGGCACCGTCACCGCGCTGCACTCCGGCTACACGGTGCAGGCCCGGCGGCTCGGTGTGCCGCCCGCCCGGCTGGTGCTGCGGCACGTCCTGCCCAACGCGGCGGTCCCCGGCGTACAGGAACTGGCGCGCACCGGCGACCAGTTGCTGGGCGGGGTGCTCGTCGTCGAGGCCGTCTTCGCGGTCCCGGGCACCGCCACGGCGCTGGTCGCGGCCGTGCAGAACCGTGACGTACCCACCGTGCAGGCCCTCACCCTGGCCCTCGCGGCCGTGGCGTGCCTGCTCAACCTGGCCGCGGATCTCGTCGGCCAGCGCCTGGCTCCCCGTACGGAGGTACTGCGATGAGGGCCCGCGGACGGTCCGGGGGCCGCCGGGCGGCCGGGGGCGCGCTGCTGCTGGCGCTGCCGGTCACCGCCGCGGTCGTCGGCCCGCTGGTGACGGACCCGGGCATCCCGTCCGACGGCATGCCCTACGCCCTCGGCGACGGGCATCCGCTGGGGACGGACGCCCTGGGCCGGGACGTGCTGACCCTGGTGCTGCGCGGCGGGGCCAGCGCCCTGGGCGTGGCCTGTGCCGCGGTGGCGCTGGCCGTCGCCGTGGGCGGCGCGCTCGGGCTGACCGCCGCGGCGGCCCGCAGCCGTCTGCTGGACGACCTGCTGATGAGGCCGGTGGAACTGCTGCTGCCGCTGCCCTCGCTGCTGGTGATCAGTGTGGTGGGGGTCGGCTGGCGGGGGCATCCGGTCGCGGTGGCGCTGGCGGTGGCCGCCTTGAACGTGCCCGCCGTCGCCCGGCTGCTGCGCGCGGCGGCCCTGGACGCGGCCAGCGGTCCCGTGGCCGAGGCGATGCGGCTCCAGGGCGAGTCGGCGGCGCGCGTCCTGGTCCACCACGTCGGGCGGGCCGTGCTGCCGGTGGCCGCCGCGGACGCCGGGACGCGCGTGGGCGGCGCGGTCTTCACCGTGGCCGCCGCCAACTTCCTCGGTCTCGGCCTCGATCCGACCTCGCCGGACTGGGGCGTGGTGATCGCCGCGAGCCGGGAGGCGCTGTTCGTGCAGCCGTGGGCGGTGCTGGCGCCGACCCTGATGCTGGTGCTGTTCACCGTGGGCGCCAACCTGCTCGCGGACGGGCTGCTGCCGCACGCCGCGCGCTCCGGTGCGCGGACGCGCGGGAAGGCGGTGCCGTGGAACCGGTGATCGAGGTCAGCGGCCTGACAGCGTACGCCGGGACGGCCCGGCTCCTGGACGGTGTCGGGCTCACGGTCGCTCCGGGCACGGTGACCGCGCTGGTGGGGCCGTCCGGCAGCGGCAAGACCACCGCGGCGCTGGCCCTGCTGGGCGAGGCGACGCCCGGAGTACGGCTGAGCGGCACGGTCCGGGTCGCGGGCGTCCCGGTGGTGGGGGCCGACGGACCGACGGCCGCCGGACGGGACGTCCGCGGCCGGGTCGTCTGCTACATGCCCCAGCACCCGGCCCATGCCCTCAATCCGGCCCGGCGGATCGGCTCGGTCCTCACCGAACTCGCGCGCCTGCACCGGCCGGACGCCCGCGGCCGGGCCGCCGCCGCCCGGTACGCCGCCGAGGCGCTGCACACCGCCGGGCTGCCGGACGAACCGGCCGTGCGGCGCCGCTTCCCGCACCAGTTCTCCGGCGGCCAGCGGCAGCGTGTCGCGCTCGCCCAGGTACTCGTCTGCGGCCCCCGGGTGCTGGTCCTCGACGAGCCCAGCACCGGTCTGGACACGGTGGCGCGGCTGCGGCTGGCCGGACAGCTGACGCGGCTGGCCGCCGACGGGTACGCGCTGCTGCTGCTCAGTCACGACCACGAGCTGGTACGGGCGGTGGCCGGGCGCACGGTGGTCCTCGAACGCGGCCGGGTCACCGCGACGGGCCCCACCGCGGACGTCCTCCCGCCGCTCCCGGAGGCAGCGCCCTCGCCCGCCGCTCCCCCGGCGCGCGTCTCCACCGCGGTCGCCGGTGCCGTGCTGGAGGCGCGGGACCTGACCGCGTGGCTGCGTCCGGGCGGGCGGGGCGAGGTCCTGCGCGAGGTGTCCGTGCGGGTGCCCGAAGGCGGCTGCACCGCCGTCGTCGGACCTTCGGGAAGCGGCAAGACCGTGCTCGCGCGCTGCCTCGCCGGGCTGCACGAACGCCACCGGGGACACCTCATGTTCCGGGACTCGCCGCTGCCGGTGCTGCGCCACCGCACGGCCCGGCAGATCCGGGGTGTGCAGTACGTCTGGCAGGAGGTGCGGAACTCCTTCGACGAGCGGCGCACCGTGCTGGAACAGGTCGCCCGCACCGCCGTACGCCTGCGCGGTCTGACGGCGGCGGAGGCACAACGGCGGGCCCGGCAGGTGTGGGAGCGGCTCGGGCTCACCCCGGAGCACGCCATGCGGCACGCCGCCTCGTTGTCGGGCGGGGAACTGCAACGCGCGGCGCTGGCACGGGCGTTGCTCGCCGAGCCGGATGTGCTGGTCTGCGACGAGATCACCACGGCGCTCGATGCCGTCAGCACCGGGCTCGTGACCGCCGAGATCGGCCGCCTGCGCGAGCGGAGCGACACGGCCGTGCTGTGGATCGGCCACGATCTCACGCTCGTGGAGCGGCTGGCCGACGACCTGGTCGTCCTCGACGCGGGCCGCGTCGTGGAATCGGGCGGCAGCCGTGCGGTCCTGTCCGCCCCGCGCTCCGAGACCACCCGCCTGCTGCTGCGGTCCCGGCATCTGGGCACCGCGGGCACGGCACCCGTCGAACCGGCCCCGTCCGGCGTCCAGCGAAAGGAACACCCCCACCCATGACCACCACCTCGACCGCGTCCGACTGGCAGCGGTGGCAGACGAGCTGGGACCGCCAGCAGGAGTGGTACATGCCGGACCGGGAGGAGCGCTTCCGGGTCATGACCGACGCGGTCGAGGCCGTGGCGGGCCGTACTCCGCTCGTCCTGGACCTCGCCTGCGGCACGGGCAGCATCTCCGACCGCCTGCTGCGGCGGCTCCCGGGCGCCCGTACCGTCTGCGTGGACATCGATCCGGCCCTACTGACCATCGCTCGCGGCCACTTCGCCGGTGACGGGCGTGTCACCTTCGCCGAGGCCGACCTCACCGACCCGGACTGGACCGCGCGGCTGCCCATCGCCTCGTTCGACGCCGTCGTGACCGCCACCGCCCTGCACTGGCTGGACACCGGCCCGCTCCGCCGCCTCTACGGCAGCCTGGCCTCGCTGGTGCGCGAGGGCGGTGTGTTCCTCAACGCCGACCACATGTGCGACGAGTCGGCGCCCCGGCTCAACGCGGCCCTGCACGCCCTGCTGCTCGAAGGCCGGGAGCGGCGGCGGCGCGAGGGTGCCCTCGACTGGGCCGACTGGTGGAGCCGTGTCGCGGACGATCCCGTCCTCGCCGGACCGGCGGCCCGCCGCTTCGCCCTGCTCGGCGATCCGCGCGAGCCCCGCCCCGCCGGTGCGCTGCCCGACCGCCCCACGGCCACCAGCTGGCACCTGGACACGCTGCGGGAGCAAGGCTTCACCGAGGCACGGCAGTTGTGGTGCTCGGCGAGCGACGCGCTGGTGGCCGCGCTGCGCTGAGCCCTCGGGCGCCGGGACACCGCGCCGGACACGCTCACCGCTCCCGAGGGTCGTGCACTCCCGCGCGGTACGTCCCGGGTGTGGTGCCCATGGCCTGGGCGAAGATGTCCACGAAGGCACTGGCCGACGCCCAGCCGCAGGCGTGGGCGGTGTCGGTGACGGTGGCGTCCTCGGCGAGCAGCACCATGGCGTGGAAGAGACGGACCCGGGTGCGCCACTGGGGGTAGGTCATACGGAACTCGCCCCGGAACAGCCGGGACAGGGTGCGTTCGCCGACGTGGGCGTGGCGGGCGAGTTCGGCGAGGGTGTACGGGCGGCTCAGGTCGGCCTCCACCAGTCGGCAGACCTGGGCCAGCCGCCGGTCCCTCGGCACGGGCAGCATGATCGGCTGTTCCGCGACCCGGCGGAGCCGGTCACGCAGGACCGCCTCGATGTGGCGGGTCTCGGTGCGGGTGAGGTCGGGGCTGGTGAGGGCGATCAGCAGTTCGCGCACGAGGGCGTCGACGGCGACGACGGCCGGTGTCCGCGCGTCGAGCACGGGCTTCGGGTCCCCGGCCGGAAAGCCGACGGTGTGGAAGCGGCTGCGGCCGTAGAAGCGGTGCTCGTGCCAGGTGTGCGCCGGGATCCACAGGGCCCGGTCGTTCGGCGCGATCCAGGAGCCGTGCTCGGTGCGGATCGCGAGGACGCCCGAGCTGACGTAGATCAGCTGGTGGTCGTCGTGGCGGTGGCGGTCGATGACATCGCCGCCCGCGCGGGACTGGGTGCTGGTCGGCGCGACCGGCTGGTGTCGGATCTCGGACATCGAGGGGAAGGATAGGTCTTGTCGGTACGGGGCGTGGGGCCCGGCGCCGGGCGGGGCAGGTGGCCGCGCCCGTACGGCGGCGCGGCGCGCACCCGCTCACCCGGTCCCCCGGTCACCGTGGGGCCGCTCCGGGGGCTGGTCCGGCGGGTTCACCGGGGTCCGGCTCGTGCGCCGGTTCGTGCGCCGGTTCGCGCAGCGCGGTGGAGAGCAGGATGGCGAGAACCGGGACGACGGCGAGGACCACGAGCGCGCCGCGCGGTCCGTGGTGGCCCGCGACCAGGCCCAGCAGG
This sequence comes from Streptomyces sp. PsTaAH-124, assembly GCF_000373685.1. NCBI lineage: Bacteria > Bacillati > Actinomycetota > Actinomycetes > Kitasatosporales > Streptomycetaceae > Streptomyces > Streptomyces sp. PsTaAH-124. Next base: position 126,176 of record NZ_KB892162.1, read on the forward strand.
GGCATGAAGAGGCCGCCGGCGCTCACGGCCAGGCCGAGGGTGACACCGGCCGCGGTCCCCGGGCGGCTGGGCAGGTAGTCCTGGCCCAGCTTGATGAGCACCGCGAACGGGATGTTCGAGATGAGACCGACGAGCAGGGCCAGCGGGAGGGCCGCGTACTTGTCGTCGCAGGCCAGCATGGCCCACAGGGCGGGCAGCATGGCGGCGTTCCCGATCTGCACGGTCCGGACCATGCCGATCCGGTCGGCGAGCCGTCCGCCGAGCAGGGTGCCGAGCACACCGCCGCCGAGTTCCAGGGTCAGGGCGGTCCCGCCGAGTCCGCTGCCCGCGCCGAGGTGGCGGATCCAGTACAGCGAGATGAAGGTGTTCAGACCGGTCGAGATCGTGGACCGGGCGACCTCGACCGCGGTCAGCGCGGCGAAACGTCCCGGCTGGTCCTTGCCGTGCGGCCCGGCCCTGCGCACCGCGGTGTCCGCCGTGCGGGTGTGGTGGCGCAGCAGGACGAAGCCCATGAGGACGGCCGGCGGGATGAACAGCGCGGTCGCGCCGATCCCGAGCCGGTCCAGGGCCGGGGTCACCAGGGCCGGTCCGACGAAGAAGCCGACGCTTCCACCGGCCGCGAAGTAGCTCATCGCGGTGGCGCTGCCGCCTGCCGCCCGGCGGGCGTCGCGTCCGGCGGGCGGGTGGAACATCGCGATGCCGACCCCGGCGAGCAGCAGCAGCGCGAACACCACCGGGTAGGCGGGCGCCAGACCTGACAGTCCCGCTCCGACGCCCGCCAGGCTGATCCCGAGCGGTGCCATCCAGCGGAGCCGGTGACGGTCGGCCAGCAGGCCGATCGGCACCTGGGGCAGCGCGCTGCCCAGCGTCGCGGCCAGCGCGAGCCCGGAGGCCTCGACATAGCTGAAGTGCCGTTCCAGCACGAAGTAGGGGACGGCGGCGGGCACGAGGCCCTGATAGAAGTCGTCGACGGCGTGGGCCGTGGCCCACACCCTCATCCGGCGCCAGTGTCCGGGCGGGTCGCCGACGCCGCGGGAGCGGGTCGTTTCCTGGGTCGAAGTCACAGGACCACGATGGTGAACCGGGGGGCAGGCGCGCTTCCCATATTCTGCCCATCGATGCCGGAGAACCGCCGGACGGCGTCACCGGCCGCCACGTCCGGCCCGGGAACGATGCGATCGGTCATGGGCGGGACGGTGCTTGGCTGGAAACCAGGCGTCCGTGTGAGGGGACGGGACCTCGAAAACCTCGCATCCCAGCACATTGTGAGGGTGCGTCAGCCGGACAACCCCGGGTCCGTGCATGTCAGCCGGGTCCGGATCCGGCCGCCCCCTCTATCACGCCGACGGAAACGGAACGGCGAGTTCGCGACGAAGTCGGGCCGACGAGGGACTGTACGGCTGGACCGAAGGTCTCCTGCGGTCAGGATGGCTAACATGAACCGGAGTCCGGTCGGAAGATCGTCCTCCTCTTGGGGCGTGTCGCGACGACCTGCGGCCGTAGTCCACGGACCGCACCGTTTCTCCCCCACTCACGGACCGAGGGACCGCGGAATGCCAGTGCCTGCACCGCCCAGCCAGCACCGATCGGCGAAGGAGCCGCACACTTCACCGGCCGTCCCCGTGGCCGTGACGGCGGTGAGCGCCGTGGCGGCCGGTGCGGCGGTCGCCCTGGCACCGGGCGGCGCCCGCGCCTGGACCCTGGGCGTGGCGGTGACCGGCTGGGTCTGTGTGACCGTGGCCGTGCTCGTCGGCACCCGGCTGGCGCGCCGGGCCCGCCGCTCGGCCGCCGCGCAGGAGACCGAGGCGGGCAGGCTCCGGGCCCAGCTCGCGCACCACTCCGCTCAGACCGCGCACCTGGTCAATGTCACGCTCCCCGCCGTGGCCGTCCGGGTGCGGGGAGGCGCGAGCGCGGCGGAGGCGCTGCGGGACGTACCGCCCCCGGGCGACGCGCAGTTGGGCGGGCTCGCGCAGGCGTTCGCCGCCACGGTCGAGGAGGGCGCCCGGCAGACGGCGCTCCTGGACGGCGAGCGCCGGCAGGCCCGGCACGAAGTGGGCGCTGTCATGACCGAGTTGGAGCGGCTGACGCGGGAGACGCTGCCGGCCGCGGTCGCCCGGCTGGGGGACGGCGAGTCCGCCGACACGGTGCTCACCGAACTCGACCTGCCGCGACTGCCCGCCGTCCGCACGCTCGCCGAGTCGTTCGTCCGTGAACTCGCCCGCAGCGAGAGGCGCGTGGCCGCGGCGCAGGCCGCCTCCGCGAAGGCGCTCAGCCGGGTCCAGGCCAAGACGGTCGGCATGCTCGCCGATCTGCGGGACATGCAGGAACGACACAGCGAAGAGGTGTTCGGGGACCTGCTGAAGCTGGACCACAACACCTCCCAGCTCGGTCTGCTGACCGACCGGCTGGCGCTGCTGATGGGCGGCCGGTCCAGCCGCGCCTGGAACAAGCCGATCGTGATGGAGAGCGTCCTGCGCGGCGCGGTGGGCCGGATCGCGGCCTACCGCCGGGTGCGCCTGCACTGCTCCGCGACCGCCGCGATCTCCGGCTTCGCCGCCGAGGGCGTCATGCATCTGCTCGCCGAACTGATGGACAACGCCGCGAACTTCTCCCCGCCCATCGACGAGGTGCATGTCTACGTCGAGGAGCGCAGCGCCGGGCTCGTGGTCACCATCGAGGACAGCGGTCTGAAGATGGCGGACGCGGCGATGCGCCGGGCCGAGGAGGCGGTGTCCGGCCGGATGAGCGACCTGGCCTCGCTCCAGGGCACCCGGCTCGGCCTCATCGTGGTGGGGCGGCTCGCGCTGAAGTACGGCATCAGCGTCAACTACCGGCCCTCCTCGCGCGGCGGCACCGGTGTCGTCGTCCTGCTGCCTCCGCAACTCCTCGCCCAGCAGCGCGAGCCCGCGCCGCGCGAGCCGGTCCGCCCGCCGGTCACCGCCGCCGCGCCCGCTGGGGGCGCCGCGACCGCCGCCACGCGCACGGCCGTCCCGGCGCCCGCACCCGCTCCCGACCTCGACGCGCTCCCGAAGCAGCCACAGGCCCCCGCCCCGGCGGTGCGCCCCGCCCTCGCGGCGCGGCCTGCCGACCGGTCCGACCCCCATGAGCCGGGGCGCCACCGGCGCCCCGCCGGGGCGACCCCGAACGGCCTGCCGGTGCGCAGCCCCGGCCGGACCATGGCGGAGGCCGAGCGGGAGCGCGAGCAGCGCCGGTCGCCGTCCCAGGCGGCACAGGCGGCGCAGGACGGCCGTCCGGAGTCCCGTTCCGAGCGCCCGCCGGGGCAGGACGCGGGTGCGCGATTCGGTGCCTTCCACCGCGGGCGCCAGTCCGCGGGCGGCGCCACGCGACCGGACGGCGAGGACCGGCCCGGTTCCCGGCCGCCGACCGCGTCCTAGCCCGGCGCCCGGCCCCGGCCACGTCCCTCCCCGCTCCGCGGGCGCCCCCGCGCGCCCGGCCCGTATCCCCGCCGCCCTTCCCCCGCTTCCGCCCTTTCCCCCGCTTCCGCCTCTTCCGCTTCTCCGCCCCTCCGCTTCCGCGCCCCACGCGGGGCTCCCGGCGCCCACCTCCCCGTCGAGTTCATGAGACATGAGATTGGAGGAACGGGCCGGTGACCGGCCAGCCGGGCACCACCGTCCCGACACCCGTCATGCAGACCACCGACAACAGCCTCACCTGGCTCCTCCAGAGCCTCCTGGAGCGCACCCCCGGCACCCGGCACGCGCTGGTCCTGTCCCGGGACGGCCTGAAACTGTGCTGGACCGAGCATCTGACCCTCGACCAGGCCGACCAGATGTCGGCGATCTGCTCCGGCATCCAGGCGCTCGCCCAGGGCGCGTCCGCGGAGTTCGGCGACGGCAGCGGCGGGGTGCGCCACTCCATGACGGCGTTCCACGGCGGGCTGCTGTTCATCGTGGAGGCCGGGGAGGGCGCGCACCTCGCCGTCGTCGCCCAGGAGGACGCCGATCCGGGCGTGGTGGGCCATCAGATGACGGAGCTGGTCGAACAGATCGGCGACCATCTGCGCGCGGAGCCCCGACAGCCCGTCCGAGGGAGCGGTGCCTCATGACGCGCAGGCCCGTGGACATCGGCGACCCCGACCGCCTCTACACGGTCACGGGCGGGCGCAGCCGTGCAGGCGACTCCTTCGACCTGGTCACGCTCGTGGTCAGCGAGTGCCGTCCGGCGGCGGGGATGCAGTCGGAGCATGTCCGGATCCTGGAACTGTGCGCCCACCCGACGGCCGTGGTCGAGATCGCGGCCGAGCTGAGACTGCCGATCACCGTGGTGCGGATCCTGCTCGGCGACCTGCTCGACACCGGCCGGATCACCGCCCGGCACCCGCGCGCGGCGCCCTCCGTCGCCTCGCTCCCCGATTCCGCCCTTCTCAAGGAGGTGCTCCATGGGCTCCGCAACCTCTGAGACGTCCGACGCGTCCGTATCGCCTCGGACCTCCGAGCCGCCCTCCCACCGCACACCGCTGGCCGACACCGCGGAGACCGGCCTGAAGATCGTCGTCGTGGGCGGGTTCGGTGTCGGCAAGACGACCCTGGTCCGCTCGGTGAGCGAGATCCGGCCGCTGAACACCGAAGAGGTGATGACGCAGGCCGGTGTCGGGGTCGACGAGATCGGCGCGGTGTCGGCGAAGACGACGACCACGGTGGCGTTCGACTTCGGACGCATCAGCCTCAGCGAGCGCATGGTGCTGTACCTGTTCGGCGCGCCGGGGCAGGAGCGGTTCTGGTTCCTGTGGGACCGGCTGTTCTCGGGCACGCTGGGCGCGGTGGTCCTCGTGGACACCCGGCGGATGGACGACTCCTGGTACGCGATAGACCGGCTGGAGCACCACCGGACGCCGTTCGTGGTCGCCGTCAACCGGTTCGACGACGCCACCCATCACTCACTGGACGAGATCCGCCAGGCGCTCGCCCTGCCCGAGCGGGTGCCGATGATCGAATGCGACGCACGGGTCCGGCAGTCCGGCAAGGACGTGCTCATCACCCTCGTGGACCACCTCTACGACATCGCCATGGCCCAGGAGACGACACCGTGACCGACACCGGTACCCCTTCCGCCCGTCCGGCTCCGCCGGGCTGCCCGGCCCACGAGGACGCGGTCCCGCTGGCCGGTCTCGAGTACCAGCAGACGCCGTCGCAGCTCTACCGCGAACTGCGCCGGGAGCACGGGCCGGTCGCGCCGGTGCTGCTCGACGGGGGCATCCCGGCCTGGCTGGTGCTGGGCTATCCCGAGGTCACGTACGTGACCCGGCACGACGAGTTGTTCGCCCGCGACTCGCGGCGCTGGAACCAGTGGGCGAACATCCCGCCGGACTGGCCGCTGCTGCCGTTCGTCGGGTACCAGCCGTCGGTGCTGTTCACCGAGGGCGAGGAGCACCGGCGGCGGGCCGGTGTGATCACCCACGCGCTGGAGGGCGTCGACCAGTTCGGGCTGGCCCGCGACTGCCGCCTGATCGCCGACCGGCTCATCGCCGGCTTCGCGGGCAGCGGGCAGGCCGAGCTGATGACGGGCTACGCGCACGCGCTGCCGATGCGGGCCGTGGTGCAGATGTGCGGGATGCCGACCGCGGGCGCGGACACCCAGCAGCTCGTCGACGACCTGCGGATCTCGCTGGACGCGGCCGAGGGCGACGACCCGGTGGCGGCGTACGGCCGGGTGGGCGAGCGGCTGCGGCAGCTGGTGAAGGACAAGCGGGCCGATCCCGGTCCGGACGTCACCTCGCGCATGCTGCTGCATCCGGCGGAGCTGACGGACGAGGAGATCGTCCAGGACCTGATCTCGGTGATCGCCGCCGCGCAGCAGCCGACGGCGAACTGGATCTGCAACACACTGCGGCTGCTGCTGACCGACGAGCGGTTCGCGGTGAATGTCTCGGGCGGCCGGCTCAGTGTGGGCGAGGCGCTCAACGAGGCGCTGTGGCTGGACACTCCGACGCAGAACTTCATCGGGCGCTGGGCCGTACGCGACACCCAGCTGGGCGGGCGGCACATCCGGGCGGGCGACTGCGTGGTGCTGGGTCTCGCCGCGGCCAACACCGATCCGCAGATCTGGCCGGAGTCGCATGTGGGTGCGGAGAACTCCGCACATCTGTCGTTCAGTCACGGCGAGCACCGCTGCCCGTATCCGGCGCCGCTGCTGGCGGACGTGATGGCGCGTACGGCCGTCGAGACGCTGCTGGAGCAACTGCCGGACCTGGTGCTCGCGGTGGAGCCCGGGGAACTGCGCTGGCGTCCGTCGATCTGGATGCGGGGGCTGGTGTCGCTTCCGGTGGCGTTCACACCGGTGGTGCGGTAAGTCATGCGGCGGTGCGGTGCGGGCCCGTGGTGCGGCCGCCGGGCCCGCCGCTCCGGCCGGGAGGCGGCTCAGCCGCCCACGGGGGTGAACCGCACCGGCAGGGACTGCGGCCCGCGGGTGAAGACACCCTGCTCGGCCGGGTCGAAGCCGTCGGCCAGGCGCATGTCGGGCATGGCGTCGAGGAGTTGGTTCACACCGGTCTCGACCTCGGCCCTGGCCAGCAGCGCGCCGACGCAGAAGTGCCGGCCGAGCGCGAAGGCGAGGTGGTCGGCGGCCGCGGAGAACGCGGTCGTCGTGGTGAGGTCGTCGCGCAGGATGTCGAAGCGGTCGGGGTCGCGGTAGCGGTTGTCGTCGCGGTTGGCGGCGCCTATCAGGCAGGTGACGGTGGCGCCGGGGGGCACGGTGCCACCGCTGAGCCGCACCTCGGTGGCGGACTGCCGCATGATCATGTGGACGGGCGGGGTGTAGCGCAGCGTCTCGGCGAAGGCCCGCGGGATCAGAGCGCGGTCCGCGCGGACGGCGGCGAGCTGGTCGGGGTGGCTCAGCAGGTTGGCAAAGATGCTGGCGATGGCCTTGTCGGTGGTCTCGCCGCCGGCGGCGAGCAGCAGGCTACAGAACGCCTTGATGTCCTCGTCGCTCATCCGTACGCCGTCCACCTCGGCGGCGCACAGCGTGGACAGCAGGTCCTCGCCCAGGTCGTCGCGGCGCGCGCGGATGATCGGCAGCATGTACTCGGCGAACTCCACCCGGGTCCGCTCGCCCGCCGCGGTCACCTCGGGATCGCCGGAGAGGTTGCCGAGGAAGGCGATGACGGCCGTGTACCAGCGGTGGAAGCGCGCGTGGTCGGCCTTGTCGAGGCCGAGCATGTCGGCGATCACGTTGACCGGGAAGCGGGTGGCGTAGTCGCCCACGAGGTCGGCGGACCCGGTGTGCCGGAACGCGTCGATCAGTTCGCGGGAGTTGCGCTCGATCACGGGCAGGAACTTCTCCTGGAGGTCGCTGCCGCGGAAGGCGGGGGCGACCAGGGCGCGGCGCACGGCGTGTTCACGCCCGCTGAGCTGGAGGATCGTTGTGCCGTGCACAGGCTCGATCTGCCAGTTGTAGTTGTCCGTGGTGAACTCGTTGTTCTTGTCCTTGAAGACGCGTTCGACGTCCTCGTAGCGCGAGACGATGTAACTGCGGGTGGCCTCGTGCCAGATGAGGGGCGCGGTGTCACGCATCGCACGGTAGGCCGGATAGGGGTCCTTCGCGAACTCCGGCGAGAGGATGTCGGGCACCTGCTGCGCGGTGGACATGATGCTCCCTCAGATAAGGAACCGGCTGTTCCTCCCAGGCTATTGATCATCTGTCCGGGGGGACACCCCCGGAGCGGGCGCGGTCGCTCCGGACACCGCCGTTGGCCGAAAAGTGCCCCAACCGCTCGCCCCGGCCGGACGGTTCGCGTACGACGGGCACGGCGGCGGCGCGGAGGCTCTGGCGTACCGACGCGCGAACCCCTAAGTTAATCCCTGCTTTAACTCCACTTACTTCATGGGTTAATCGGGAACTCCAGTGAGGTCGCCGTGCCGCATCGCAGGAAGCCGTATCCGCGTTGGACCGCCGCCGTCGTGGCCGCCCTGGTGAGCGCGGCCGCGCTGGTCGTGGGGGTGGACCCGCCACCGGCCGGGGCCGCGACCGGTTCCGCCGGGCACCGCCAGAACGTCGAGTACTTCCCCGATCCCTGGTCCGCCCCGCGCCAGGTGACGGTGACCACGGACACCGCCGGCACCACAGCCCCGCACGCCCGCACCGCGTCGCCCGCGGCCGGTGCCGCGCCCACCGTGCGCGCCCTCCAGCAGACCGGGCCGGTCTCCGGCCGGCTCGACCTCGTGGTGCTCGGCGACGGCTACACGGCCGCCCAGAAAGACGACTTCACCGCGGACGCCGAGGACAAGCTCGACCAGATCTTCCGGATCGAGCCGTACCGCAGCTACCGCGGCCTGTTCAACATCTGGCTCGTCGACACCCCCTCCCCCGAGTCCGGCGTCTCCGGCGATCCGACGGCGGACGTCAGGCGGACCACGGCCCTCGGCTCCTTCTTCTTCTGCGACGGCCTGGAACGCCTGCTGTGCATCGACCCGGACAGCGTCACCCGCTACGCCGCCGCGGCCCCCGCCGCGGACATCGTCTTCGTCATCGCCAACTCCGCCAAGTACGGCGGCGCGGGCTACTCCGCCGTCGACCTGCCGCCGGGCACGCCCTTCCACGGCGTGGCGACGATGTCGTCCGACAACGACCGCTCCTACCTCATCGGCGCCCATGAACTGGGGCATTCCATAGGGCACTTGGCCGACGAGTACCAGTACGCCGGATACGGCCCCTACCCCTCGGCCGACGAGCCGGACGCCGCCAACCTGACCCTGCGACGCGATCCGGCCGCCGCGAAGTGGCACCGCTGGCTCGGCGCCCAGGACCCGACCGGCTCGGCCGTGGGCACCTACGAGGGCGGCGGCTACTACGAGACGGGCGTCTACCGTCCCACCGAGACGTCCCTCATGCGCGACCTGTCCTCGACCGACTTCAACGTGGTGGGCCGCGAGGCGATGATCGCCGGTTTCTACGCGGACGCCGACGCCCTGACCTCGCCGCTCGACACCGCGCGCCCGATCGCCTCCGCCCGGGACATCACGGTGCGGCTCGCCCCGCTCACCGGTCTCGCCCGGCTGCGCCTGGACTGGTACGTCGACGGGAAGCGGATACCGTGGGCCGCCGGGCGGATGACGGTGACCCCGCGCGAGCTGGCCGGTCGTCGCTCCGCCCACCGTGTCACGGCGGTGGTGAGCGACCGCACCGGCGCCGTACGGGACCCCGCGGTCCGGCAGGCGGCGTCCAACTCCCTGACCTGGACGGTGCGATGAGGTGACATGGCCCCGTCCGCGCCTGCGGGCCGTGAGCCGCCGCCCGTCGGCGGCTCACGCCGGACCCGCGCGGGGACGGGAGGGGCCGGCCCGCTACGATGCCGGACCGGCCCCGACCCTGGAGATGCCATGAAAAGCGCCCTGCTCGTGATGGACGTCCAGCGGTCCGTCGTGGACCTCACCGACGCCGGACCCGAGTTCCTGCACCGGGTGCGCAGGGCCATGGACGGCGCTCGGACCGCGGGCATCCCCGTGATCCATGTGACCATCGCCCTGCGACCGGGCTTCCCGGAGGTCGGCACGCACAACAGGGCGCTCAGCGCCATCGCGCAGGCCGGGCTCTACGTCGAGGGCGCCGCCGGTACCGAGATCCACCCCGAGGTCGCTCCCCTGCCGGGCGAGGTGGTGGTCACCAAGCGGCGGGCGAGCGCCTTCTCGGGCAGCGACCTCGACGTGGTGCTGCGGGCACGCGGCATCGACAGCCTGGTGCTGACCGGCATCGCCACCGGCGCCGTGGTGCTGTCCACCCTGTGCCAGGCCAACGACCTGGACTTCGGCCTCACCGTCCTCGCCGACGCGTGCCTGGACCCCGATCCCGAGGTGCACCGGGTCCTCACCGAGCGACTGTTCCCGCAGTGGGCGCGGGTCCTCGGCGTCGACGACTGGGTCGGCGGCCTCACGGCTGGCCGGGACGGGTCCTAGCCGCGCCTCACAGCGCCGCGGTCGTGCCCTCGCCCGACGCGCTGCCCGTGAGCCACTGGTCCCAGCCGAGGTTGAAGTCGGCGTAGCCGTTGTCCGGGTCCGCCTTGGCCCGGGGCGAGCCGGTGATGGTCACGGGGTCGCCCTGCTTGACCTGTCCGTAGAACCACTCGGCGTCGGACAGGGAGAGGTGGACGCAGCCGTGCGAGCCGCGGGCGCTGCCGCTGCCCGGGTTCGGGTCGCCGGTCGAGTAGTGCACATAGGTGCCGGACTGGGTGAGGTGGATGTCCCAGGGCAGCGTCAGGTCGTAGTAGTCGGGAGCGCCCTTGGTGCAGCTGATGCCCACGCTGCATGAGGTCATGTGGACCGTCTTCTCCTTGTCGATGACGGCCATGGTGCCGTTCCAGGTCGGGTACTGGGCGCTGCCCGCGTTGATGGACAGGGTGCGCACCGCCTGGCCGTTGCGGGTCACCTTCAGGGTGTGGCCGCGCACCGAGACGTCGGCGCGCACGTCGTCGCCGACCTTGAAGGTGTGCGTGTACTCGCGCACGCCGTAGCGCCCGTTGCCGTTGGCGACGCCCCGCATGTCGACGTCCACCTTGACCTCGGTGCCGGACGGCCAGTAATCCTTGGGCCGCCAGTCGGCGCGCTTGTCGCCGAACCAGTGCCAGGCGCCGGTCACCGGCCGGGAGGCGCTCACCTTCATGTGCTTCTCGACCGTGGCCCGCGCCTTGGCCGCCACCGGGTTGCTGAAGACCACCGAGACGGGCATGGCGACACCGACGGTGGCCTTCGACTGCGGCATGATCGTGTCCAGCAGCATCGGCGGCCCCGCGGGCTTCGTCGGCGACGGCGAGGCGGTCGCGCTCGGCTTCGCCGGGGCCTTCGCGTCGTCCCCGCCCGCCCGGTCGCTGCCGCCGTCGTGGCCGCAGGCGCTCACGCCCACCAGCATCGCGCCCGTGACGAGTGCGATCCGTATGCCACCCCTGCGCCGTCCCATGACCTGCCCCACTCTCTCAACTCTCGCGCCCCGAGGGGCTCACTCCCCTGTCAGACGGCCCGTCGCGGCCGCCGGGTTCCGGGTACCTCGCAAAGTGTCTCCCAAGACTCCTGCGGCGTTCTTCCCGGGGGGCTCCCGGCCACCGGGCCACGGCGGGCGGCGTCCCGGTGCCGAGCGGACCGCGGCGGCCCGAGCCACGGACGGGACGAACCGGACCGGGACCTCCGGTCGTCCAACCCCCCTTTCCCGCACGCCCCTTGACCCGCCGATTGGCACAGTCCAATAGTGGTCCCGTAGTGGTACCGCTCCCACTCCCCCTTCTCTCTCCTGTCTCCTTTGTCTCCCCTGTCTCGCCGAGGCGACCACCCCCACACCACCCCGGAGGCCGTTGTGCTCTCCCGCCGTGCCCTTCTCGCCACCGCAGCGGCCACCGCGGCCGCCCTCCCCCTGACGGCCGCCGGCACCGCCGCGGCCCGCTCCGCTCCGCGTGCCCTCGCCGCGGCGCTCCCCGTCGCGCTCGCCAACAACTCGGGCGGCTCCGCGCCGGTCTACGCCTACATCTCCGGCGCCGACATCTCCGGCTGGCCCGGCTTCGTCACCGCGGACGGTGTCTTCCACCGGCTGCCGAGCCCGTCCTCGGTACTGACCCCGATACCCGACTACGCGATCCCGCTGGGCGCCTCGGGGTCGGCACCGACCCGGCTGACGCTCCGCGACTACGTGATCGGCGGCCGGGTCTGGTTCTCGGCCGGCCGCAGGATCCAGTTCTTCGTCAACCCGCCCGGGGGCAACGGCGGCGTGCCCGGCCTGGTGCAGCCCGGTTTCACCAGCACCGACCCCAACTGGACCACCAGCTGGACGTTCTGCGAGTTCACCTACAACTCGGCGAACCTGTACGCCAACATCAGCTACGTCGACATGGTCGCCCTGCCCGTCTCGATGGCCACCACCGGGGCCGCCGGGAACCAGTCGGTGCCCGCGCTGCCCTCGGGTGCCCTGGCCTCGATCGCCTCCGGGCTGCGGGACCAGCACGCGGCGGACGGCGCGCCCTGGGACCAGCTGGTGGCGACCGACTCCGCGGGCACGGTCCTGCGCGTACTGGCGCCCTCGCACGCGCCGGTCGACTTCGGCGCGTACTGGAGGCCGTACCTGGACCGGGTGTGGGACTACTACCGCACCCACACCCTCACCGTGGACGGCCAGGGCTCGATCGGCGCGTACTCCGGGACCGTCAGCGGTGACGTGCTCACCTTCGCCGGGCTCAACACCAACGGGGTGCCCTTCACCAAGCCCTCCGCCGCCGACATCTTCGGCTGCGCGAGCGGCCCGCTGTACAACTCCGGCGCCGACGCGCGCTCCGCCGTCGCCGCCCGTCTCGCCGCCGCCCTCAACCGCTCCAGCCTGCTGGTCTCCGGCGGCGCGTCGCAGCCCAGCGGGGTCACCCCCGCCCAGTACTACACGGAGTCGGTCACCAACCACTACGCCCGGCTGGTGCACCGGTACGCGAGCATCGGCTACGCCTTCCCGTACGACGACGTCGGTCCCACCGGCTCCGCCCCGGTCGACGGGCACCTCCAGGACCCGGCGCCCGCCTCCTGGACGGTCACCCTGGGACCGGGCAGCGGCGGGACGACCCCGCCGGGCGGAGGCGGGACGAGCGCCTACTCCACCGTCCAGGCGGAGGACTACAGCGCGCAGAGCGGCACGCAGACGGAGGCGTGCTCCGACACCGGCGGCGGCCGTGACGTCGGGTATCTCGCCGCCGGGGACTGGCTGAAGTACGCGTCGCTGGACTTCGGCTCGGCCGCCCCGGCGCAGTTCCTCGCCCGGGTCGCCTCCGGGGTGGGCGCCGGTGTCAGCGGCGCGATCCGGGTGCGGGTGGACAGCGCCACCGGGCCGCAGATCGCCGAGATCGGCCTCGGGGACACGGGCGGCTGGCAGAGCTGGCGCACCGTCCCGGCCAACGTCACCCGGGCCGTGACCGGCGTCCACGACGTCTATCTGACGTTCGAGGAGAGCACCGTCGAGTTCGTCAACGTCAACTGGTTCACCTTCACCCGCTGACCGTCGCCCGGCCGTCCGCCCGGCGGCAGCCGTCGGATTGAGGCCGTGGGGCGGGGGCACGTGCTCCTGCACACGGCGGTCGCCGCGGCGGCCGGGTCGAGGAAGGACGGGACAGGATGAGCGAGGGACCGCGAGCGGCGCGGGAGCAGGGAACGGGGCCCGGCCCCGAGGACGGCGTACCCACCCCGCCGCTGCGGCCCGGCGGCTACGAGCCCGCCGACTACGCCGCCACCGTGGTGCGCAGCGCACGGCAGGCGGGCATCTCACCGGTGCTGCTGATGGCCGTGCTGCACAACGAGGCGTACAAGCCGCACCATCCCCTGCTCGAACGGGTCTGGCAGTGGTGGAAGCGCGACGCCTCGTTCGGTGTCGCCAACATGCACCGGGCGACGTTCGAGAAGGTGCGGCGGGCGCACGCGCTGACGGGCCGCTGGCAGGACCTCCGGGACGACCCCGCCTTCGCCGTCCACGCCGCGGCCCTCCATCTCAGGGACCTCGACCGGGTCCTGCCGCAGCGGTACGCGCGCCGCTACCGGCGCGACGAACTGCTCGCCCTCGGCTACAACGCGGGCGAACGCAATATGCGGGCCTTCGCCCGGGGCGTGCCGCCGGGCCCGATGGCGCGGTCCTACCTCCGCCGTCTGCGGGCGCACTGGCCGCGGGCCGCCGGGGCGGTGGCGGAGCCGGACGGGGAGCACTGAGCGAGCGGGCGCGGCCCCGGACGGCACGGCCTCGGCCCGTGGCCAGGACGGGGAAGGCGCTCAGCGTCCGGCGGGCCGGGGCGCCGCCGTCCAGTCCCGGGCGAGGAGTCCGAGCAGTACCTCGTCCAGGAACTCGCCCATCACCCAGGCCGAGGAGCGCAGCACGCCCTCGCGGACGAAGCCGTTGCGCTCGGCCGCGCGCAGCATCGCGTCGTTGTCCGCCAGGGTCTCGATCTGGAGCCGGTGCAGGCCGCGCACGACGAACCCGTAGTGGCACAGCACCGCGACCACGTCGGTGCCGTAGCCCTTGCCGCGGGACGCGGGCAGCAGCGCGAGTCCGATGTGCGCGGTGCGGTGGTGGGTGTCGATGCCCCACAGCGTCGCGGTGCCGACCAGGGTGCCGCCGTCCAGTTCGATCACGGAGAACGGGACGTGCTTCTGCTCCGTGCCGTCCACGACGAGCCGCGGGTCCTTGGTGCCGGGTGACAGCGGCCGCCACGGACCGCCCTCGGCCCGTGAGGCGTTGACCACGTCGTCGTACAGCTCGGTCCGCAGGACAGGTATGTCGTCCTCGTGCCGGGCCCGCAGCCCGACCTTGCCGCCCTTCAGCATGCGAGCTTCCTATCCGACCGGGCCGGACGGCGGCAACCCCTTACTCGTGGTGGTCGCCCGCTGACCGTGGCGGGCGAGCGGGGTGGGTCACTCCGCCGGGCCCGCCGTGCGGAAGAACGTCTTCGACGCGATCCGCCACCGCCCGTCCTCGCGGACCAGGGAGAAGTGGTTGGTGAAGTCCTCGCCCTGGTAGCCGCGTTCGTCGAGCACGGCAACCGCCACCTCGCCGCTCACCTCGATCGAGCGGATGTCGTAGGTGTACGTCCGGGTCCAGGCGCGCTCGCCCGAGTCGGCCGCGACGACCTGGCAGAACGCCCCGATCGGGGCGGAGACCAGTTCCCGGCCGAGGTAGCCCCACATGTACGCCTCGGGCCTGAAGGCTTCGCGTACGGCCAGCGGGTCCCCGGCGCGCACCGCCGAGACATACGCTTCCACGGCGGCCCGGACACTCTCGTGCACGGTGGTGGAGTCGGTCATGCGGTCTTCCTCTCCGGTGGCGGGTGTGTCAGCCATGGTGGATCCACACACCCTTCGTCTCGGTGAACACGTCCAGCGCGTAGGAGCCCATCTCGCGGCCCCAGCCGCTGGAGCCGAAGCCGCCCCAGGGCGCCGCCGGGTCCGGGACCGGCGGCATGTTGACGAACACCGCGCCCGCGCGGACGTCCGCGGCCAGCCGGTGGGCGGTGGACAGGTCCCGGGTCCACACCGCGGCGGCCAGGCCGTAGCGGGTGTCGTTGGCGCGTGCCGCCAGTTCCTCCTCGTCCTCGTAGGTGAGCACGGGCAGTACGGGACCGAAGATCTCCTGCCGGGCCACGGCCATGTCGTCGCGTACCGAGGCGAAGACGGTGGGCCGGTAGAAGTTGCCGTGCTCCAGGGGGCCGTCGGCGCGCTCGCCGCCGGTGACCACCTCGGCGCCGGCGGCGACGCCCTTCTTGACCATGGTGTCCACCCGCCGCAGGTGTTCCTCGGTCACCAGCGGCCCCAGCTGGGTGTCCGGGGACATCCCGGACCCCAGGCGCAGCGCGGCGACGGCGGCGGCGAGCTTCTCGGTGAACTCCTGGGCGCGGCGGTGGTCCACGTAGAAGCGGGAGTAGGCGGCGCAGACCTGGCCGCTGTTGAGCAGCGCGCCCTGGACGTTGCCCTGGACGGCGGCGTCGATGTCGGCGTCGCGGGCGATGATGCTGGGTGCCTTGCCGCCCAGTTCCAGGGTGACCCGCTTCAGGTCGTTCGCCGAGGCGCGGACGATCTCCTGTCCCACCTCGGTGGAGCCGGTGAAGGAGACCTTGTCCACGCCGGGGTGGGCCACGAGGGCCCGGCCGGTGGCGGGACCGCCGGTGAGCAGGTTGACCGTGCCCGGGGGCAGTCCGGCCTCCGCGCAGAGCCGCACCAGGTGCAGGGCGGTCAGCGGGGTCTGTTCGGCCGGTTTGAGGACGACGGTGTTGCCGCAGGCCAGCGCGGGGGCCAGCTTCCACGCGGCGATCATCAGCGGGAAGTTCCAGGGGGTGATGAGCGCGCAGACGCCCACCGGTTCGCGGCGGGTGAAGTGCAGGGTGCCGGGGAAGGAGACCGGGCTGACCGCGCCCTGGATCTTGGTGACCCAGCCGGCGTAGTAACGGAAGTGCTCGGCCGCCCCGGCGACGCTCACCCCGCGGGCGACCTGGAGCGGCTGCCCCTGGTCGCGGGTCTCCAGCTCGGCGAGCAACTCGGCGTCGCGCTCGATGAGTTCGGCGACGCGCCACAGCAGTCTCGCGCGGTCCGCCGCGGTGAGCGCGGCCCACGCGGGGTCGGTCAGCGCCCGCGCGGCGGCGGCGACGGCGGCGTCCACCTCCGGCTGTCCGGCCTGGGCGCAGGTGCCCAGGGCCGTCCCGGTGGCCGGGTCATGGGTGGTGAACTCCGCGCCGTCCGCGGCGGCCGTCCACTCCCCGTCGATGTAGAGCTGGCCTCGCACATTCATGAACGATCCTTTTCTGGGCGGTGCGTACGGGGGTGCGGGGCGCGGCGGGCTCCGCACCCCCGTGGGTCAGTCGCCGATGATGTTCCGCATCAACCGGTCGACGTGGGAGCGGTGTTCGGGGACGAGTGCGCCGTCGGGGAACATCAGGGCGGTGACGTTGGCTCCGATGGTCATGCCGATGACCTCTCCGGCGAGAGCGGTCACGGCCGGGTCGTCGGGCGGCTCTCCCCGGCCGCGTGCCGCGGCGATGCGGGCGGCGAGCAGCCGACGCCACCGGCGCAGGTGGTCGCGGTACAGCTCGGCGAGTTCCTCGTTGGCCACCGAGTGCTCCCACAGGGCGAGCAGCACACGGGCGCCGTCGATGCGGTACCGGTCGAGCGGCAGGGTCGCCTCGATGTCGTGGCGCAGTGCCTCCTCGGGGTCGGGGGCCGGTTCGCCCGCTTCTGTCATCCGTTCGTTCATCTCCGCGAGCACGCTCTGGAAGGTGGCCGCGACGATGCTGTCCTTGCTGGGGAAGTAGCGTTTGAGCGCGCCGTTGGCGAAACCCGCCTCGGCGACGATGCTCCTCATCGTCGCGGCCTCGAACCCGCCCTGGACGATGAGTTTCCTGGCGACCGCGACGATCTCGCGCCGCCGCTGGTCATGATCGATGATCTTCGGCATGGTCGCGCCTACGGTACGGGTGAGGCGCTCACCGCCCGCAGTCCGAGCCAGCTTCTCCTGCGCTCGGCCTGCCGGGCCGGGTCGGCCACCGGGGAGGCCAGCAGCAGTCGGCGGGTGTAGGGGTGTCCGGGGTCGCGGGTGACGGTCTCGTTGGGTCCGGACTCCACGCACTCTCCCTGGTACATGACCGAGACCCGGTGGCAGATGCGCCGGACCACGCCCAGGTCGTGGGAGACGAACAGGTAGGAGACGCCGGTCTCGCGCTGGATGTCGATGAACAGGTCGATCACCGCCGCCTGGGTGGTGAGGTCGAGCGCGCTGACGGGTTCGTCGCAGACGATCAGGCGCGGGCGGCGCACCAGCGCGCGGGCGATGGCGACGCGCTGGCGCTGGCCGCCGGAGAACTCGCTGGGGTAGCGCGTGACGGTGTCCGCGGGCAGGCGTACGTGGTCGAGCATCTCGGCCACCGCCTTGCGTGCCTCGGCGCGGCCGGTGCCGGACGCGGTGAGGGGTTCGGCGAGGATCTGGCCGACGGTGAGGGTGGGGTCCAGTGAGCCGTAGGGGTCCTGGAAGACGACCTGGAGGTCGGCGGCCAGGCGGCGCCGTTCGGCTCCCTTGGCGTGGGTGATGTCGCGGCCGTCGAAGCGGATGGTGCCGGAGGTGACCGGGGCGAGGCCGAGGATGGCCTTGCCGAGGGTCGACTTGCCCGAGCCGCTCTCGCCGACCAGGCCGACGCACTCGCCCGCGCCGATCTTCATGGAGATGCCCTTGAGCGCCCGGAACGTGCTGCGTCCGCGGCGGTAGTCGACGATGACGTCGTCCACTTCGAGCAGCGCGTCCCCGTGGGTGTCCGTGGTCATGAGTGCACCGTCCGTCCGGCCGTGTTCCAGGCCGCGTCCAGGTCGGCGCGGCTCTCGGTGTCGTCCTGCGAGGCGCGGATGAGTTCCGCGGTGTACGGGTCGCCGGGGTCGCCGAAGATCTGCTCGACCGGGCCGGTCTCGATGATCCGGCCGTCCTTCATGACGGCGACGCGGTCGCAGATGTCGGCGACCACACCGAAGTTGTGGGTGACGATGACCAGGGCCATCCCGTACTCCGCCTGCAACTCGCGCAGCAGTTCCAGGACTTCTGCCTGGACGGTGACGTCCAGGGCGGTGGTCGGTTCGTCGGCGACCAGCAGGCCGGGGTTGCCGGAGACCGCGCCCGCGATGAGGACGCGCTGCGCCATGCCGCCGGAGATCTGGTGCGGGTAGGACGCCAGCACCCGGTCGGGGTCGGTGATGCCGACGCGTTCGAGGATCGCGCGGGCCCGCTCCCCCGCCTCGGCCTTGGACAGCCCGTGCACCGCGCGCAGGGGTTCGGTCAGCTGGTGGCCGATGGTGTAGCAGGGGTCGAGGTTGCTCATCGGCTCCTGGGGCACGTAGCCGATGCGGGTGCCGAGCAGGGCGTGGCGCTTGGCGCGCGGGAGCGAGCCGGCCTCGCTGCCGCCGACCCAGATGCCGTCGGCGGTGGCGGTGCCGTCGGCCGGGAGCAGGTCCAGCGCGGAGAAGACGGTCTGCGACTTGCCCGAGCCGGACTCGCCGACGATGCCGAGCACTTCGCCGGGTGCGACGTCCAGGCTCACGCCGTGCACGACCTGCTTGTCGCCGTGCGGGGTGCGGTAGCTGACGCGGAGGTTCTCGATCCTGAGCGCGCTGTCCGCCGCCGAGTGCAGCAACTCGCCGGTGGTGGAGCCCTCCTGGCGGGGCGGCGCGGCCGCACGGGAGCGCCGGGGGGCCGGTGCGGTGCGCGAGTTCACCAGGTCGGCGAGGGTGGAGCCCATGAAGGCGAGGGCGGCGATGGTGATGCCGAGGGCGGCCGAGGGCCACAGCAGGATGAGCGGGTGGGTCAGCATGGTGCGGAACCCGTCGTTCATCATCTGGCCCCAGTCGGGGTTCGACGCGGTGCCGATGCCGAGGAACTGCAACCCGGTCTGTAGGCCCATGGCGATGCCGGCGGTCAGCGCGGACTGGATGATGACGGGTGCGTAGACGGCCCGCAGCATGTGGGCGCGCAGGATCTGGGTGTGGGTGAGGCCCGCCACCCGGGCCGCGTCGATGTACGGCTCCTTGCGCACGGCGAGCGCCCTGGAGCGGGAGATGCGGTAGTAGCCGGGTGCCATGAAGGCGCCGACGGTGATCATCAGCACGGTGAAGTCGGCGCCGGTGCCCGCGGCGACGATGAGCAGGACGATCATGCCGGGCACGGACTGCGCGGCATCGCTGATCCAGGAGAAGATCCGGTCGGCCGGGCCGCCGAAGTAGCCGGCGGCCACGCCCGCGGGGACGCCGAGCAGGGCCCCGGCGAGGCAGGCGACGGCGGCGCCGTACAGGGTGGTGCGCGCGCCGTACAGGAGCCGGCTGAAGATGTCGCGGCCGGCGGAGTCGCCGCCCATCAGGTGGCCGTGGCCGGGAGGGGCCTGGGTGAGGTTGAAGTCGACGAAGTTGGGGTCGTGCGGGGCGAGCAGCGGCGCGAACAGGCCCACGAGGACGACGAGGAGGAAGACGGCGAGCGCGGCGACGCCGACGGGGCGGCGCAGATAGCGCGACCAGAGTCGCTGTCTGGCCTGGACGGGTTCGGGTGTGGCGGGGAACGCGGCTTCGGTCATTTCTCGCGCACCTTCGGGTTGACCCACCCGAGCACGAGGTCGAGCAGGAAGTTGACGACGACGACGAAGACGACCGTGACGACGGTCAGTCCGAGCAGCACCGGGATGTCGCCGATCTGGCTGGCCGACTGGGTGAGGCTGCCGATGCCCGGGAGGTTGAAGACGATCTCGACGACGATGGCGCCGCCGAGCAGTCCGACGAACATCACGGCGAGGACGGTGAGCGCGGCGGGCGAGGCGTTGCGCAGCACATGCAGGGTGACGCGCCGCGAGGACAGGCCGCGGGCCCTGAGGGTGCGGACGAAGTCCTGGTGGGTGACCTCCAGGAAGCCGTTGCGCAGTTGTTCGGCGATCATCACGATCGCGCCGAGGGCCAGGGCGATGGACGGCAGGGTGATGGAGCGCAGCCATTCGGTGCCGGAGTGCGCGAGGGGGACGTAGCCGACGGCGGGGAACCAGCGCAGCTTGATGGCGAAGGTCAGGACGAGGATGAGGCTGACCCAGAAGCCCGGGAGGGCGAACAGCACGACGGAGGCGACCTTGAGGACGCGGGCGAGGACGCCGCGGGGGCGCAGTCCGGTGGCGATGCCGACGGCCAGACCGATGAGGGCGGCCAGGACGGTGGCGGCGATGACGACGGACAGGGTGACCGGGACGCGGAGGGAGATCTGGTCGGAGACCGGCTGGAAGTTGCGCCAGGAGGTGCCGAAGTCGCCGTGCAGCGCGTGGGAGAACCAGTCCCAGAACTGGACGAGCAGGGGCCGGTCCAGGCCGAGCTGATGGCGCAGCGCGGCCCGCTGGACGGGGGTGGCGCTGTCGCCGAGGAGGGCGGCGGTGGGGTCGCCGATGGCCAGATGTGCCAGGAAGAAGGAGGCCGAGGTGACGACCACCAGGAGGACGGCTCCTGAGAGCAGGCGCCGCAAGGTGAATTTGATCATGTGGGACCCCTCTGGGCGCGGCGGCCGGCTGTCGGGGCGGGCCGCCGCCGGGACGGGAGCTAGGGTCTTTCGTCTGGATCAGGCCGGGGCAGGGAGCGGGGTCTGGTGGTGGGGGCACCTCCCACGCCGTTCGGGCGGTGGGGGAGCGTCGCGAGGCGGAGGCGGGCGGCACGGCGGAGCCACGGCAACCGACGGCGACGCGGTGAGGACGGTGCCAGGGCACGCGAGCCCGGCATGACCCGACGAGAGGCCCTAGCCGCGCTGGATGAACCGCAGGGTCGGGAACATCATGCCGGTGATGGGGGTCACCGTGATTCCCTTCATGCTGAAGTAGGTGTTGTTCGCCTGGTACCAGACGTCCTGCCAGGCCGTGTCGGTGACCTTGGCGTCCAGTTCGCGGATCAGCGCGGTCTGCCGGTCGCCGGTGGCCGCCTGGATCCTGCCGAGCAGCGACTGGATCTCGGGGAACGCCTCGGTGGAGGGGTTCGGGTTGAACCACTGGCGGGAGGCGATCCGGCCGTCCACCGACGCCGCCGAGTTGGAGTCGAGGGCCACGACCGCCACGAACATCGGGAAGGTGGAGGCGTTCTTCTGGTAGTCGGCCGGTGACATGTTCTTCCAGGTCACCTTGATGCCGAGCTGGCCGAGAATCTGCTGTACGGCGGGCTGCCAGGCCTGGAAGATCGACGACATCGGCATCGTGACCCGGAAGCCGTCGGGGTAGCCGGCCTCGGCCAGCAGCCGCTTGGCCTTGTCCATGTCGAACGGGTAGCGGTCGTTGAGCGAGGCGTCGTAGGCGGGGTCGCCCGCCGGGAACACCTGGTTGGTGGCCACGCCGGAGCCCTGTCCGACGGACTTGAGGATGGCCGCGCCGTCGAAGGCGTGGTTGATGGCCTGGCGCACCCGGACGTCGCCGAGCGGCTTGAGCTGCTTGCCGGTGCGGTCGGTGAACTGGATGCCGACCCAGGTGGCGACCTTCGAGGCGACGTTCCAGCCGTTGCGCTCGGCGTACGGGATGTCCGCCGCGTTGGCGTAGTTGACGTCGAGCTGGCCGGAGAGCATGGCGTTGAAGCTGGCGGTCGGGTCGGCGATCGGGAACACCTTCACCGTGCGGTACGGGTAGGTGGCCCGGTCCCAGTGCCGGGGCTGCTCGGTGAACACGTACTGCGATCCGGGTGTGGACTCGCCGGCCCGGAAGGTGTACGGGCCGGAGCCGACCGGTGCGGCGGTGAGGCTCTTGGCCTTGATGGCGGCGGGTGAGGCCATCCAGCTGCGGCCCAGGCCCATGTAGTAGAGCAGCGAGTCGTTCTTCTTCTTGAGGTGGAGGGCGATGGTGTCCGGGTCCACCTCGGTGACGCTCGTGACGTCGGCGTACGTCTGGCCGGAGCGGACCCCGGACCTGAGGTGCTCCAGGTTCTGCACCGCGGCCGCCGCGTCGAAGCGCTGCCCGTCGCTGAAGGAGACCCCGGTGCGCAGGTGCATGGTGAGGGTCAGGTAGTCCGGGGAGTAGGACCACGACGTGGCGAGTGCGGGGACGGGGCGGGAGTTCTTGTCCAGGGCGACCAGCGGGTCGTAGACGGCGGACAGGTAGGGACCGTCGAAGCCGATGTCGGCGTTGGCCGGGTCCCAGGACGTGACGTCCAGGAGCGTGCCGATCCTGAGTTGGTCCGTCGATGTTCTGCCGGACGTGGCGGCGGCGTTCGTGCAGGCGGCGAGCGCGAGCGCGACGACCGCGACAAGTGCGGCTCTCCAGATCCTCTGCATGGAATCTTCTCTCGGGTAAGAGGGGCGCTGATGCCAGATCGAGCCGGGAGAGGATCGCCGGTTCTCGTCGCCGTCGCAGCGCTCGGCCCATCGATCGACGAGAGCGGGTGCGCGGGCCAGTGTTCCCTCGCACGCCACCTCACGTGTCGTGGCCGTTAGTCTACGGATGTCGGCTAAAAAGACAATGGCCCCGTCGCAGCCGATTGGCGAGCGAGGGGGCCATGTCGTGGCCGGAGGGTCAGGCCGGGGGTGTCACCGCAGGTCAGACAGCTTCCGCGACGACCACACGGGGGCTTCCGGGCAGCGCCAGGACCTCCCGCGGACGCCAGCCGGCGGCCGTCAGCCACTCCTCCACCTCGGACGCCGGGTACACCACCGTGCCGTCGATGACGAAGTACTCCCCGGCGTGCAGCGCGTCGATGGAGCGCTGGCGCTCGTCGTCGTCCAGCAGGAAGTCCAGCAGGAGCAGGGTGGCCCCGGGCGCCGCGGCGGCGCGCGCGGCGGTGAGGATCGCCCGGTTCTGCTCCGCGGTGAAGCGGTGGATGACGTGGTTGACCATGACGAGATCGTGCTCCCCGCCGGGGTCGGCCGTGTCGGTCGGCGCCGGTTCGACCGTCGCCCGGTCGGCGACGCCCGCGGCGGCCAGCGCCCCGGTGACGGCGTCGGTGGAGGCCGGGTCGAAGACGAAGCGGGCCGTGAGACCGGGGTTGGCCTTCAGGGCGCCGATGGCGAAGTCGGGCGAGAGACCGCCGAGGTCGAGCAGGCTGCGGAAGGGGGTGAAGTCGAAGGATCGGGCGAGCATGGCGGCGTGCAGGGTGTTGTAGCGCATGACCCCGGCCATGAACGCCTTCCACCGGTCGTCGTCCATCTTCAGCTCGCCGGGCTCGGTGGTGTCGACGGTGGTGTCGAACTGGAGCCAGTGGCCGTAGCTGATCTCGTTCAGGAAGGCGAGGAAGGGGTGCAGGTCGAGGTCGCCGTCGCCGGTCAGGTACGCGGCGGCGTCCGGGGCGAGCCGGTAGCGGCCGTCGCGGCGCTCCAGCAGCCCCAGGCCGTTCATGGCGTCGGCGAGGATCCGCGCCATCCGCTCGCTCAGGCCGGTGGCCGAGGCCAGCGCCGGTATGTCGCGCTCACCGTCGGCGAGGGCGCGGAAGAGACCGGTGCGCGCCGCGGCGAAGAGCTGCTTGGCGCCCATGTAGCCGGTGGCGATACCGACGATGCGGTCGGGCGTGGCCGGTGTGCCGGATGCGGTCATGGTGTTCTCCTGAGGGTGTGGTGCGGCTGTCGGGGGTGGATCCGTGCGGTGGCCGGTGCCGGCCGGTGTCACCAGGTGCCGTCCGCGGCGACGTCGCGGTCGAGCCAGAGGTCGGCGGTGGCCCGGCGCAGGGCCTGCGCGCCCACCCGGTCGAGCAGGGCCAGCGCGCCGACGTTGTCCTCCAGCTGGCTCTGCCGGGAGACGCCGACCAGCACGTTGGCGGTGGCGGGGTTGGCCAGGCAGAAGGCGATGCCGAGCTGGGCGGGCGAGGCGCCGAACTCGTCGGCCAGGCGGCGCACCGTGCCGTAGGACGCGGCGACGCGTTCGCGGATGCCGCCGACATCGGCGCCGATCTTGCGGTCCGGGATCAGCTTGCCCGCCAGCATGCCGCCCTCCAGGACGTCGGAGGCCTGGAGGGCGATCTCCCCGGACGCGAACAGCGGCGCGTAGTAGCCGCCCTCCGCCATGGACCGGCGGACCAGGCCGTACTTCAGCTGGGCGAACGAGGGCGGTACGAGTCCTCGTGCGCGTGCGACGTCGATCGCCCGGCGCAGGTCGTCGTAGCGCCAGTTGTTGACACCCCAGGTGTCGAAGCGGCCCGCCTCGATCTGCTCGGCGACATCGGTGACCACGCGCTCGACGTCGAGTTCGCCGAAGTAGTCGCCGACGACGACCGAGTCGGCCCGCTCGGTGCCGACGCGTTCGAGGGAGGTCTCCAGCTGCCGGGTGAACCCGGTGGCGGGGTAGTCCCAGAGCCAGAGCTTTCCGCAGAAGTGCCAGTCGGCGCGGGCGAGCCCGGCCTCCCGTACGGCCCGCCCGAAGATCAGGTCGGTGCGGGCGTTCTCCGCGTGCGGGCCCATGTTGTAGTGCGCGACGTCGAAGAAGGCGCAGCCGAGTTCCGCGGCCCGTGCGATCAGCGCCACGGCGTCGTCGAACTCCATGCGGTCCCAGGTGTTCCACGATCCCAGGGCCAGCACCGGGACCTCGGGTCCGCCCGGTCCGAGCCGGCGGCGGGGAACGGTCTTCGCAGCACTCAAAGTTCCTCCCGGAAGCCTCGGGTTTTTCGTCTACAACCGTATACTATACGGCCGACGCCGTGACGCGGGTCACGCTGTGAGGAGAGTGGACGATGAAGAAGACACGCACCGTGCTCGTCACCGGTGGGGCGGGCGGGATCGGCCGGGGCGTCGCCGCGGCCTTCGCCGCCACGGGCGACACCGTGGTCGTCGCCGACCGGGACGCGGAGCGCGTCACGCGGACAGCCGCGGAACTCGGCGTCCACGGCCGGGTGCTCGACATCACCGACGCGGCCGCGATCGGCCGTGAACTCGACGCGATCGAGGCCGAGTCGGGCCCGGTCGAGGTCCTGGTGAACAACGCCGGGCTGCTCACCGTGCACGGCGCGCTCCTGGAGCTGGCCGGCTCCGACCTCGACACGATCCTGCGGACCAATGTGCTCGGTACGTTCCTGATGACCCAGCATGTCGCCCGGCGGATGGTCGGCGCGGGCGTCACCGGGGCGATCGTCAACATCTCCTCGATCGGCGGCCGCCAGCCCACACCCGGCATGGGCGGCTACGAGAGCAGCAAGGCGGCGGTGGACTCACTCACCCGGTGGGCGGCGATCGAGCTGGCGGAGCACGGGATCCGCGTCAACGCGGTGGCGCCCGGCCCGGTCCTGACCGAGATGCTGGCCACGGGGATGCCCGAGGGGTCGCCGCAGCGCCAGGCATGGGAGAGCCGCATCCCGCTGCGCAGGCTCGCGGCGGTCGACGACGTCGCCGCCGCCGCGGTCTTCCTCGCCGGTGACTCCGCCACCCACATCACCGGCACCAGCCTGCCGGTGGACGGCGGGCAGCTCCTCACCTGAGGGGCGGCGCGGGCCCCGGCCGGATGCCCGCACCCTCGGCGGAGGCGAACGCCGAGGCCGCGAGGCCGCTCGCGCCGGGGGCGGCAGCCGGTGAGGCGCTCCGGACCGGGACGCCGTGGGAACTCGGCCGCTGTCGCGGAGCCCGGATCCGCTGTTCCGCCCACGGCGTGGGCCGGACCGCGTCCGCCCCGGGGCAGGCCCGTCAGCTCAGCAGCGCGAGCAGCCGTCCCAGCGCCTCCATGACGGGCCTGCCCACCTCGCCCACGGTCGCCGCGATCTGCGAGACATGCGCCAGGATCATGCCGCGCTCGCGCAGGGCGGTCCGGTCGGGGGTGAGCGCGGGCAGCGCGTCGTCCACGGTCCGGGCCTGGTCCGGGGTGAGCGCCGGGCGCAGGCTGTCCAGGAGGCGGGTGAGGTCCGTCACGGCGGCTCGAAGCTGGGCGTCCTGACCGGTGCCGTCATGGTGGACGACGGTGCCGTGGTTGATGCCGACGACCTTCTCGCCGCCGTTCACATTGACGACGTCTCCGTAGTAGTTCGACGTGTCGCTCACAGTTTGATCCCCGTGTTTCCCCTGCCGCCGTTCATGTTGACGACGGAACCGAAGTTGTTCGTGGTGTTGTACTGCTCCAGGACGGCGGAGAACTCGTACTCCGGGTGGTCGATCGCGTACACGACCTGACCGGCGATCGCCCGCAGTTCATCCATGGTCGGCAGGGTCAGGACCACCCTGGAACCGCTGTTCAGCTCGACGACCAGCACCGGCTTGCGCGACGAGATCAGGACGGCGCAGACGACGACCAGGGCGGCCAGGGCCAGGACGCCCGAGGCGGGACTGCCGCCCCCGCCGCCCCCGCCCGTGGAGTCGAACCGGTCGGAGACGAAGAAGACGACGCCCGCAAGCAGCAGGAGGTAGAGGCCGGCCTTGCCCCAGGCGGGCTTCAGCCTGAACACTTCGACCCAGCTGACATTGCGCAACGGAACCGCCGCCGACCCCACCCACAGGATCTGCCGCTCGACCCGGAGTTCCAGCGGCTTTCCACTGCGCGGAGGCAGCGGCATCGGCGGTATCTGCGGAGCCGGCTGCGGCGGCCGGGACGGTGGCCCGGGCGGACGCTGCGGCAAAGGCCCGGGAGGTGGTACGCCGGTGTCGCCCGTGTGATCCATGGTCCCCCCGTGCTGTCGTCACCACCACCCGCGCAGTGCACGGCGCGGGAGCATCAGTAAGCCTGTGCGGCTCGTGGGACGGCAGGCGAGATACGGCCAATGTCATCGTCCCTCGCCGAGTTTCCGGTCGAAGCGCTCCCGGACGCGCGAAAGGGCCCGGCCCCCTACGGAACCGGGCCCGGACCCCGGCGGGGCGGAGCCGGTACGCCCGGCCCCGCCCCGCTTGCGGCGGGCCGCGTCGTGCGGCGCCGCTCGCTCCCCCTCCCCCTCCCCTTCCCCCTCCCCCGGCCATGACGGGCTCGCGGTCGCTCCGCCCGTCAGGCGATCTCCGCCGCCTCGGCGGTCTCCGGCACCCCCGACGTCCCGGACGTCTGCACCGCCTCGACCGCCCCGGCCTTCCCGGCTGCCCCGCGCTCGTAGACGATCCTGCCGTCCACCACGGTCAAATCGACGCTGACATGCGGGAGTTCGGCCGGTGTGACCGCGTACGGGTCGGTCTCCAGTACGCACAGGTCGGCGGCCATGCCCGCGGCGAGCGTGCCCTTCCACGAGGCGGCGCGGTCCTGGCGGGCCGGCTCCACCGTGTAGCAGCGCAGCAGCCGGTCCATGCGCCGCCGCGGATCGGCGGCGGGGCCCATCCACGCGTCGGCGGCGGCGATCTGGCGCCGCCAGTCCGGCGAGAGCACCGGGGCGTCGGAGGTCAGGCAGAGCGGCACGCCCGCGTCCAGCACGGCGCGCAGCGGCCAGGCCGCCGTCGCCGTGCCCTCGCCCAGCGCGGCGTCGACCAGGGGGTGGGTGCGCAGCGCGATCTCGGGCTGGGTGTCCAGACCCACTCCCAGGGCGGCCATCCGGCGCAGTTGCGGCACGGTCACCAGGTCGCCGTGGATGACGTAGTGCCCGAGGTCGACGTCGTGCTCGCGGCGGGCCTGTTCGATCGCGTCGAGCATGACATCGATGGCACGGTCGCCGGTGGCGTGCACGCCCACCTGGAGGCCGAGGCGGTGGGCGGCGAGGATCATCCGGGTCAGGTTGGCCTCGCGTTCGGTGTCGTCGGCGCCCGCCACCAGCAGCTCGGGCCGGACGCCGTCCGTGTAGCAGTGGTGCGTGTAGGCCGACTTCATCGGGGGGATGCCGTCGGCGAATATCTTCACGCCGGCAAAGCGGAGCCAGCGCGGGTCGCTCGTGGTGGCGTCGGTGGCGGCGAGCCCGGCGAGGAAGTGCTCCAGGTCGCTGGGGCCGTCGAGTTCGCCGTAGAGCGAGAGCACGGTGACCCGGGCCCGCAGCAGCCCCTCGGCGGCGAGCGCGCGGTACTCCCCCACGACCGAGGTGCCGAACGCGCCGGTCGCGCCCTCGTCCTCGCCGGGACCGAGGCCCGGCTCCGTGTAGCTGGTGATGCCGAGCGAGGCGAGCAGGTCCCCGGCGCGCAGGATCGCCCGGCGGCGCTGGGCGGCGTCGAGCAGGGGGCGCTGCGGTCCGGGTCCGGGTCCGAGTCCCGCCTGTCCGCCGAAGAGGGTGTCCGGCCAGAGCGCGCCGAGCCAGGTGGCGTGCAGATGGGCGTCGTTGACGCCGGGCAGGACGACCCGGCCGCCGAGGTCGACGACCGTGGTCGAGGGGCCGGTGAGCTCCCTCATCGCGCGGTCGTCGCCGATCCGTGCGACACGTCCGTCGCGGACGGCGATCGCGGTCGCCTCCTCGCCGCCCGCGCACAGGGAATGGACCACCCCGCCTCGCAGGATCAGGTCGGCCGATGCGTTGCGGGCGTCGCCGTCGGCTGTGCGCACGGGTGCTCCTCATTGCTCTCGGGGGTCTCGACATTTGAGTCGACAACCGTAGACTAACGCATCGTCGAGCCGCCGCGTGCTCGATCCGAAGGAGCATCCGATGGACCTTCCCTCCGCCGCACGTGCCGCCGTCCTCACCGCGCACGGCGCCCCTCTGGAACTCACTGACCTGCCACTTCCTGCGAAACCGGAGCCGGGCGCCGCCCTCGTGCGGATCCTGTGCACGACGCTGTGCGGCACCGACATCGAGATCTGGTCGGGGAAGATGACCTTCCCCGGCATGCTGCCGATGGTGCTCGGCCACGAGATGGTCGGCGAGATCGTCGCGGTCGGCGAGGACACCCGCGACGCGCTGGGCCGCGCACTCGGCCCCGGCGACCGCATCGGGTGGTCCGAGTCGACCTGCGGCGCCTGCCACGGCTGCACCGTGCTGCGCGAGCCGGTCGCCTGCTCCGCCCGCGGCTACGGGTTCCTCCAGCGCTCCGACGCCTGGCCGCACGCCACGGCGGGCCTGTGCGAGTACGCCTATGTGGTGCCCGGCGCCGCCAAGCTGCTGCTGCCCGCCGAGACACCCGACACCTGGGCGGCGATGGCGGGGTGTGCGGCCAAGACGGTCCTCCGGGCGTTCTCCCGGGTGGGCGGGGTGCGCCCCGGTTCCCGTGTCGTGGTGCAGGGTTCGGGCGCGCTCGGTCTGTTCGCCACCGCCGTCGCCCGGATCAGCGGCGCGGGCAGCGTGGTCACCGTCGGCGCTCCCGCCTCCCGGCTGGCCCTGGCCCGTGAGTTCGGCGCCGACGAGACGGTGGACATCGCCGGGGGCTCGGCCGCCGTCGTGGACCGGGTGCGGGAACTGACCGGCGGCCACGGCGCCGACCTGGTGCTCGACTTCGCCGGGGCGCCCTCGGTCGGCCGGGAGGCCGTGGAGATGGCCGCGCAGCGCGGACGCGTCGTGGTCGTCGGCAGCACCGGTCCGGGCTCCGAAGCCCTCGCACTGGGCACGGTGATGGGCAAGGAACTCACCGTCGTCGGCTCACTCAACGGCGACATCGCCGACTACCACGACGCGATCGGCTTCTTCACCTCCTTTGGCGACCGCATGCCGTGGGACCGGCTGTTCGGCACACCCGTCGGTCTGTCCCAGGCGTCCGCCCGGATCGAGGCGATGAGCCGGCACGAGGAGATCAAGGCCGTCGTCGACCCCCGGCTGCCCTGAGACCGCCCCGGCCTGCCGCGGTCCGTACCCGCACACGGCACACCCGCACAGCACACCCGCACCGCTCCGTACGCCCGCGTGACGCCCGCGTACGGGCCCACGAGAGGAACTCACACGTGTCCCCCACGCTTCTCCCCCGCCGCCGCGTCGGCAGCAGCGACCTGGAGGTGTCGCAGCTGTCCCTCGGCTCCTGGCACACCTTCGACCGGATGGACTTCGCCGACGCCGTCGCCATGGTCCGCCACGCGCTCGACCAGGGCGTCAACCTCTTCGACGTCGGTGTCTACGGCATGCCCGGCATGCCGCCCGTCTTCACCGACGTGCTGTGGGGCGCGATCATGCGGGCGGTCGGCGTCCCCCGCGCCGACTACCTGGCCTCCGTGAAACTGTGGATCGAGGGCTTCGGCGCCGAGGGCTTCGCCCCGCAGCTGGAGAACGCGTTCCTGCGCACCGGTCTCGAACACGCGGACCTGGTGATCCTCGGCGACCTGCGCCGCGACGACGTACGCCTGGAGGACCTGGTCGGCGACCTCGCCGCGCTCACCGAGGCCGGACTGATCCGGGCCTGGGGCGTCAACAACTGGTCGGCCTCGAACGTACGCGCCCTGCGCCGCATCGCCGCCGAGCAGGGGGTGCCCGGACCGCAGATCGCCCAGCTGAAGTACAGCCTGGCGCGCCGCTCCATCCCCGACGGGGAGCCGTTCGCCGAGCTGTTCGCCGACGGATTCGCCATGCAGGCCTCCGATGTGCTGGAGGGCGGCATCCTGGCCGGGCGGACCGCCCCGGAGCGCGAGATCGGCCGCGACCCCGGCGGCATCCGGGACAACATCGTGGCCACCGTCCCGGCCCTGACCCGGCTCGCCGACAAGCTCGGCACCACCTGCGCCCAGCTCGCCGTCGCCTTCACCCTCACCCACCCGGCCAATGTGACCACCCTGGTCGGCGCCAGCCGGCTGGAGCAGGTGCGGCAGAACATCGGCGCCCTGGAACTGCTGCGCCGGGTGGGCGCCGAGGAACTGCGCGCCCTGGCCGAGCCGTTCTGGGCCGACCGCGACGCCGTCGACCCGGAAGGCCCCTGACCGTGACCGCGACCGCACCGCGCACTCCGGACGGGGAGCGCCCACCGCGCCCGCGCCCCGTCCCCTATGACCCGGAGCTCGAACCGGGCCTCGCGCACTGCCGCGAGCTGATCGAACGCATCCCGCTGCGCGCCGGGACGATCCTCGCCAACCGCGCGCACTTCGCCACACTGGTGCCCCCCGCCGAGGAGGTGATCGGCGACGCGCCCGTCACCTGCGAACATGTCACCGTGCCCGGTCCGGCCGGGGCGCCGGACGTGGAGCTGACCGTGCTGCGGCCGCGCGGCGCGGTACACGACGCGCCGGGCCTCTACTCGGTCCACGGCGGCGGCATGGTCCTCGGCAACCGGTTCTTCGGACTCGCCGGTCTCGTCGAGGACGTCCTGCGCCACGGCGCGGTCGCCGCCACCGTGGAGTACCGCCTCGCCCCGGAGCATCCCGCGCCCGCCGCCGCCGAGGACTGCTACGCGGGTCTGCTCTGGTTCGCCGGGCACGCCGCCGAGCTGGGCGTCGATCCCGCCCGCGTCGTCGTCGGCGGCGCGAGCGCGGGCGGCGGTCTGAGCGCGGCGCTCGCGCTGATGGCCCGCGACCGCGGCGGCCCCGCCCTCGCGGGCCAGCTGCTGGACTGCCCGATGCTCGACGACCGCAACGACACGCTCTCCAGCCGGCAGTACGACGGCATCGGCATCTGGGACCGCGCCAACAACGACACCGCCTGGACCGCGCTGCTCGGCGCGGACCGGGGCACGGACGCGGTGTCGCCGTACGCGGCTCCCTCGCGCGCGCGGGACCTGTCCGGGCTGCCGCCCGCCTTCGTCTCGGTCGGGGCCGCCGAGGTGTTCCGCGACGAGGCGGTCGACTACGCCACCCGGATCTGGGCGACGGGCGGGCAGGCCGAACTGCACGTGTGGTCCGGCGGCTTCCACGGCTTCAGCGGTTTCTCCCCGGACGCCGAGGTGTCCCGGGCGGCCGGGGCCGTGCGCCACTCGTGGCTGGAGCGCGTCCTCGGCGGCACCGGCCGGTCCCGATGACGGCGGACACGATCAGCGGCGCGCGCCCGATGAGCGCGCGCCGCGCCGCGTTCGTGCTCGGTTCGCTGGAGGTGTTCGGGCCGCTGTCCATGGACCTGTCGATGCCGCTGCTGCCCCGGCTCGCCAGGGACCTGCACACCAGCGACAGCCTCGCCCAGGCGTCGATGTCGGTGTGCATGCTGGGGCTGGCCTTCGGCCAGTTGGTGGCGGGCCCGCTCAGCGACCGGCTGGGCAGGCGCCGGCCGCTGCTGTGGGGCATCGCGCTGTTCGCGGTGTTCTCGCTGCTGTGCGCGCTCGCCCCGACGATCGAGGTGCTCCTCGTGACACGATTCCTGCAAGGTGTCACGGGCTCGGCAGGTGTCGTGATCGCGCTGGCCGCCGCGCGGGACATCGCCTCGGGCATCGAACTGGCGCGGCTGCTGAGCCTGCTGGGGCTCGTCGGCGCGCTGGCGCCGATCCTGGCCCCGGTCGCAGGCGGGCAGCTCACCGCGGTGCTGGACTGGCGCGGGCTGTTCGTGGTGCTCGCCGCCGTGGGCGCCGCCCTGCTGGCGGTCGCCGCGACGCTGCTGCCGGAGACGCTGCCCGCCGGGCTGCGGCATCCGGGCGGGTTCGCCGACACCGGGCGGCGGTTCGCCGTGGTGCTGCGCGACCGCCTGTTCGTCTGCTACCTGCTGGTGGGAGCGTGCACCGGTACGGCCTTCTTCACCTACCTGGCGTCCATCAGCTTCGTGCTCCAGGACGGCTTCCACCTCGGCCCGCGCGCGTTCAGCGCGGTCTTCGCGGCCAACGCGGTCGTCGCGGTGCTCGGCTCCCTGTGCAACCGCGCCGTGGTGCGCCGGGCCGGGCCCGTGCGCATGTACGCGGCGGGCACGACGGCGACGGCCGTGACCGCCCTGGGACTGCTGCTCGCGGTGCTCGCCGGGGCGGGCCTGGCCGTCGTGCTGGTGCTGCTCGCGCTGGTGCTGTTCTGCTACGGCGTCATCAGCCCGAACAGCTCGGCGCTGGCGCTCGCCGGGCACGGTGAGCGCGCCGGGACGGCGGCGGCTCTGCTCGGCATGTCGGGCTTCGCCGTGGGCCCCGTGGTGGCGCCCCTGGTCTCGCTCGGCGGCAGCGCCGAGACGACCATGGCCGTCACCATGGCGGCGGCCACCGCCGTGGCCGGTGTGCTGGTCTGGACGACCGTGCTGCCCCGGCTGCGCAGCGCCGGGGAAACCGCGCCCGTCGGCGGGCCCGGTGACCGCAACACGGTGAAGCGGCCCGGCGTGCCGCGCTGACGGCGACCTGGGCGCAGGCGAAGACACGTGTGCCGGGTGGCGGAGCGTTCCGCCACCCGGCACATCCGTGTGTCAGTCGTCCTGCTTGACCGGGTCGACGATGCCGAGGCCGTCGGCGCCGACCTGGACGGCGGACTCGTCCAGCACGGCCTCGGTGACGGGCTGGGGCCTGCCGTCGAGGTCCAGGACCGGGGCCGCCTCCTTGTACCAGGACTCGATCACCGCGTTGCCCCAGAAGTCGCGGCGGCGGTCGTCGTGGACGTTCCACCGGTACGTCTCGTGGTCGGGGTCGCCGGTGTAGTAGTCGGAGGTGTAGATCTCCACCCGGTGGCCGTCCGGGTCGCGCAGATACAGGTAGAAGGCGTTGGAGACACCGTGCCGGCCGGGGCCGCGCTCGATGTGGTGCTCCTTGCGCAGGGAGCCGAAGATGTCGGCGGTGCGCAGCACGTGGTGGGACTCGTGGGTGGCCACGCCCACATGGTGCAGCCGGGGTCCGGCGCCGCCGGTGAAGGCGACGTCGTGGACGGTCTGCTTGCGGTACATCCAGGCCGCGTACAGCTCGTGCTCGTCGCCCTCGATGGTCTCCGAGCAGCCGAAGCCGAGCGCCTGGTAGTGGGCGTAGGCGGCGGGTATGTCGGGGGTGCAGATGTTGAAGTGGTCCAGGCGGGCGATCTCGGCGCCGCGGCGCAGGTCGTAGCGCTGGATGAGGCGCTCGGCGCGGTCGATGTCGTGGAAGAACTCCACCGGGAAGCCGAGCGGGTCGACGACGCGTACGGCGTCGCCCACACCCGGGGTGCCCTGTCCCCTGGGGACGCGGCGGACCGGGCGGCCGAGCGCGGTGAAGTACTCCTCGGCGCGGTCGACGTCCTCGGGGGTGCGCACCCGGTAGGCGAGGTGGTCCAGGGCGGCCGTCCCGCCCTGCCGGAGCACGAGCGAGTGGTGGGTGAGTTCGTCGGTGCCGCGCAGGCAGAGCATCTCCTCGTCCTCGTACTGGACGTGGAAGCCGAGCATGTCGCACCAGAACCAGCGCGCCTTGGCCAGGTCGGTGACGACGAGCTGGGCGTAGGCGGAGCGGACGACGTCGGGAGGTGTACTCATGGGGGTGCTACTCCTTCGCGGTCAGGACGCGCCGAAGCGGGGTGTGTGCACCTCGCCGAGCATCACATGGACGATCTTCGACTCGGTGTAGAAGTCGATACTATGCGCGCCGCCCTCGCGGCCGAGGCCCGAGGCCTTCACTCCGCCGAAGGGAGTGCGCAGGTCGCGGACGTTGTGCGAGTTGATCCAGACCATGCCGGACTCGACGGCGTGGGCGATGCGGTGGCCGCGCTTGAGGTCGGACGTCCACACATACGCGGCCAGTCCGTACTGGGTGGCGTTGGCCAGGGCGACGGCCTCGGCCTCGTCGTCGAAGGGCGCGACGGCGACGACCGGACCGAAGATCTCCTCCTGGAAGATACGGGCGTCGCGGGGGACGTCGGCGAAGACGGTGGGCTGGAGGTAGTTGCCCTCGGGCAGGTGTGCCGGACGTGTTCCGCCGGCCACCAGCTTGGCCTCCTGCTGTCCGATCTCCACGTATTCCAGCACACGTGCGTAGTGCTCGGGGTGGACGAGCGCGCCGACCTCGGTGGCCGGGTCGGCGGGCGGGCCGACCTTGACCCGCTCGGCGCGCTCGGCCAGGCGGCGGGTGAACTCCTCGTACACGGGACGTTCCACGAGGACGCGGGAGCCCGCGGTGCAGCGCTCGCCGTTGAGCGAGAAGACACCGAAGACGACGGAGTCGAGGGCCGCGTCCAGGTCGGCGTCGGCGAAGAGCACGACCGGGGACTTGCCGCCCAGCTCCATCGACGTGGTCTTCAGCCGGTCGGCGGAGCTGCGCACGATGTGCCGGCCGGTGTCGGTGGAGCCGGTGAAGGAGATCAGCGGCACGTCCGGGTGGTCGACCAGGGCCTGTCCGGCCTCCTCGCCGATGCCGTGCACGATGTTGACCACACCGGCGGGCACCCCGGCCTCGTCGAGGATCTGCGGCCACAGGCTCGCGGACAGCGGGGTCCACTCGGCGGGCTTGAGGACGAGGGTGCAGCCGGAGGCCAGCGCCGGGGCCAGCTTCCAGCTCTCCAGCATGAACGGGGTGTTCCACGGGGTGATCAGGCCCGCCACGCCGACCGGGGTGCGGACGACGTAGTTGATCTGCTGGTCACCGGCCCGGAACGCCTCCTCGCCGAGGGCGACGATGACATCGGCGAAGTAGCGGAAGTTCTCCGCGGCCCGCCGTGCCTGACCCTTGGCCTGGGTGATGGGCAGCCCGGAGTCGAAGGTCTCCCAGGCTGCCAGGCGCTCCTCGTGCGCCTCGACGGCGTCGGCGACGCGGTACAGGATGCGGGCGCGTTCCCGGTTGCCCAGCTTCGACCAGGCGGGGAAGGCGGCGCGGGCCGCGGCGACGGCGCGGTCCACGTCGGCGGACGCACCGGCGGCGGCGGAGGCGTAGGGGGCGTTGGACACGGGGTCGCAGACCGGGAAGGTGCGGCCGTCGGCGCTCGCGGTGAGTTCACCGCCGATCCAGTGCTGGATCTGCTCGGGCAGGTCGGCCGGGCGTGGGGCCGGCGTGTCGGTGCTCATGGCGTCTCTCTTCGTTCGCGGGGGTTCGTTCGCAGGGGCTTCGTTCGCGGAGCCGCTTCGTTCGCGGGGCTTCGTTCGCGGGGTCAGAGCTGCTGGGTGAGGTCGCCGCCCTCGACGAGCAGGGCCCGGATGCGGGTCAGGCCGTCCTCGGTGGGTCCGGTGAGCGGCGGGCGGACGTGGGCGGAGGCGATCCGGCCCTGCTGGGCGAGCACCCACTTGGCCGGGGCCGGGTTGGTCTCGACGAACAGCAGGTCGACCAGCGGGTGCAGCCGGTAGTGCAGGTCGCGGGCGGCGTCGAAGTCGCCGGCCTCCCACAGCTCGTACATGCGGGCCACCGCGGCGGGCGCGAGGTTGGCCACCGCGGAGACGAATCCGGCGCCGCCGAGCGCGAGCAGCGGCAGGCACAGCAGCTCGATCCCGGACCACACGAGCAGGTCGCGGCCGCAGGCGTGCAGGACGCGGGAGAAGTGCTCGAAGTCCTTGGTGGTCTCCTTGACGCCGACGAAGTTGTCGAAGTCGGTGAAGAGCCTCCGGACGGTCTCGGGCGCGATGTCGACGGCGGTGCGCGAGGGCACGTTGTAGGCGACCAGCGGCAGGTCGGGGAACTCACGGGCCACCGTGGCGTACCACTGGTACAGGGCTTCCTGGGTGGGCCGGGCGTAGTACGGGGTGATGACGAGGGCGGCGTCCGCGCCCAGGTCCCGGGCGGCGGCGGTGATCTCCAGGGTCTCGTCCAGCTTGTGCGAGCCGGTGCCGGGCAGGAACGGCACCCGGTCGCCGATCTCGTCGGCCGCGGTGCGCATCGCGGCGATGCGTTCGGCGGTGCTCTGC
Source organism: Streptomyces sp. PsTaAH-124 (assembly GCF_000373685.1). NCBI lineage: Bacteria > Bacillati > Actinomycetota > Actinomycetes > Kitasatosporales > Streptomycetaceae > Streptomyces > Streptomyces sp. PsTaAH-124. The sequence goes on from NZ_KB892162.1 coordinate 162,538, forward strand.
GCGGACGGCTCGCCGGTGGAGCCGCCCAGCGAGATGCCGTGCGAGCCGGACTCCAGCTGCCAGCGGATCAGGCCGCGCAGGCTGTCGTGGTCGAGGGCGCCCTCGTCGGTGAACGGGGTGACGACGGGGGCGATGGACCCGCGGATGGTGGCGGGGTCGGTGCGGAACTTCATGTGCTGCTCCGGGTGCGTGGAGGGCGATGGGTGCGGGCGGGTCAGGCAGGCGGGGTCGGTGAAGCGGGTGGAGCGGGTGGCGGACAGAAGAAGACGCGGGCGTGGGCGCGGTCAGGACCGGGTCTCGGTCTCGCGCCACCGCCGGTAGGCGTCCTGCCGGGCGGGACCGAGCGGGTAGAGGCCCTCGATGGGCTCGCCCGCCGCCACCTGCTCGGCGATGTAGCGCTCCTGGAGTTCCTGCTCGGCGCTGTCGGCGGCGAGCTGCCCGGCCAGGTCGGGCGGGACGACGACCACGCCGTCGGCGTCGCCGACGAGGATGTCGCCGGGCTGTACGAGCGCTCCGCCGCAGGCCACGGGCACGCCGGTGTCCCAGGGGACATGGCGGCGGCCCAGGACCGCGGGGTGCTCGGCGGCGTAGTACGTGGGCAGGTCGAGGGCGGCGACGGCGGCGCTGTCGCGCAGGGCGCCGTCGGTGACGATGCCGGCCGCGCCGCGCATCTTGGCGCGCAGGGCCAGGATGTCGCCGATGGTGCCGGCGGTGGGGTCACGGCGGGCGTCCATCACGAGCACCTGGCCGGGGCGCAGTTCCTCCACGGCGCGCTTCTGGGCGTTCATGCCGTTGCCGTACTTCTGGAACAGGTCCTCGCGCAGCGGCAGATAGCGCAGGGTGTGGGCGGTGCCGACGAGGGTGTCGCCGGGCCGGGTGGGGCGCACGCCGTCGATCGTCATGTGCTGGAGTCCGCGCTTGCGCAGCTGCGAGCTGAGGGTGGCGGTGGCGACGGAGCGCAGCGCGTCGGCGAGGCCCGGGTCCAGGGCGGGTCCGGGCAGGTGTCCGGGACCCCAGGCGTCGGCGCGCAGCGCGGTGTCGACGCGGGGCATGGCACCCCAGTCGGCCAGGTCGAGGGCGGCCTCGGTCACCGTGTTGCGCAGCCGTCCGGTGGACAGTTCACGGTCCGGGTCGCCGACCTCCACCTCGACGACGTCGCCGGGCGAGACGACGGAGGCCCCGGCCGGGGTGCCGGTGAGGATGACGTCGCCCGGCTCCAGGGTGACCAGCCGGGAGAGGTCGGCGATCAGGGTGCCGAACGGGAAGAGCAGGGTGCTCGTGTCGGCGTCCTGGACGAGTTCGCCGTTGACCCAGGTGCGCAGCCGCAGCGCGGCCGGGTCGAGCGTGGCGGCGTCCAGCAGCCGGGGGCCGAGCGGGGTGAAGCCGTCGGCGCCCTTGGAGCGCAGGTTGGAGCCGCGGTCGGCGTACCGGAGGTCGTAGACGCCTGCGTCGTTCGCCGCGGTCACCCAGGCGACATGGCTCCAGCCCTGCTCGGGGGTGACCCGGTGCGCGTGGCGGCCGATGACGAGGGCGATCTCGCCCTCGAAGGCCATGAGTTCGCAGCCGGCCGGGCGCACCAGGGGGTCACCGGTGCCGGACAGGGAGGAGGGCGGCTTGAGGAAGTAGGAGGGCTGGGCGGGGATCCGTCCACGCTCCTTCGCCCGGCTCGGGTAGTTGAGATGGACGGCGATGATCTTCGACGGCTGGGTTCCCAGCGGGTGCGGCATGGGAGTTCTCCTGGGGCGTGAGCGGCGGCGGGGGCCGGTCGAGGAGGGGTGGTGCCGGTCGCCGCCGGGGTGACCGGGGTTGGCCGGCCGGAAGGCGGCTCATGGAGATACCGGGAGGCCGGGGCGAGCGCGGCGGCCTCAATAATCGTATACGCTATCATGCATGATCTAGAGTGGAAGAGGCACTGTGATGACAGTGACACCACCTTCGGAACTCTCAGTGAGGGGCGCCCACACGATGCAAGGTCGAACCGGTCCGGCCGTCCGTACGTTCACTCCCGGCACTCCCGGCACTCCCGGCACTCCCGGCACTCAAGGCTTCTCCTCCCCCGGCCCGGCCGCCGACGCGCCGCCGGTGCTGCTCCTGCACGGCTTCGGCTCCGACGGGGACAGGGACTGGGTCGCGACCGGGACCGTCCGGGCGCTGACCGACGCCGGACGGACGGTGCTCGTGCCCGACCTGCCCGGCCACGGGGACAGCCCCGCGCCCTCGGCGGCGGCCGAGGCGGGTGCTCCGGCGCTGGCCGCGGCCCTGCTGACGGTGCTGGACGAGGCGGGTGCCACGGCGTTCGACGCCGTCGGCTACTCGCTGGGCGCGCGGCTGCTGTGGGAGCTGGCCGGGGCGGCGCCCGACCGGCTGCGCCGGGCGGTGCTCGGCGGGCTCAGCCCGGCCGAGCCCTTCGAGGCGGTCGACGTCCGGGCGCTGCACCGCGCGGTCGCCGACGGCACCGAACCGGCCGATCCCTTCACCGCGATGATCGCCGGCATGGTCCGCGCCCACGGGGACCGGGCGGCCGCTCTGGCGCTGTGCGTCGAGGGCCTGCGCGGTACGCCGTTCGTCCCGCAGGGCTGGGCCGGGGCGACCCCGCCGGTCTTCGTCGTCGGCGCCGACGACGTGATGACCCGGGGGATCGAGCGTATCGTCGCCGGCATCGAGGGGGCGGAGCTGACCACGGTGCCCGGCGGCCATCAGGACGCCCTGGCCGACGCCGCCTTCCGCCGTGCGGTCCTGGAGGTCCTCGCCCGGTGACCGAGCGCAGGACCAGGTGCGGCGCGGCCGGTGCCGATGCGCCGGGGACCGCCGACCGCGTACAGTTCCGGGGCCGCGCCAGGGCCGGCCGGACCAGGACGAGGGGACAGCGATGAGTGTCACGCAGAAGCAGACCCGGGCCAAGGAGTCGAAGGCCGAGGTCAGTTACGACCTGCTGCGCTCGCGCATCCTCGACGGCACCTACGGTCCGGGCTACCGGCTGGTCCTCAGCCGGCTCGCGCGGGAGACCGGGGTGAGCACCATCCCGCTGCGCGAGGCGCTGCGCCGGCTCCAGTCCGACGGGCTCGTCGAGGTCGAGCGCAACATCGGCGCCCGGGTGGCGGTCTTCGACGCGGCGCAGGTGGAGCACTCCTTGCAGGTGCTGGCCCGGCTGGAGGGGTACGCGACCGCGATCTGCGCGCCGCACATGACGGCACGGGACATCGATCGGTCGCGGAAGGTCAACGCCCGTATGGTCAAGGCGCTGGAGGACTTCGACCCGGCCTCCTTCACCGCGCTCAACCGGGAGTTCCACTTCTCGCTGTACGAGCACTGCCCGGACCGGCATCTGGTCGCGCTCCTGGAGGCGGAGTGGGCACGGCTGGACCATATGCGCCGTTCCACGTTCACCTATGTCCCCGGCCGGGCCCGCCGCTCGGTCGAGGAGCACGAGCGGATGCTGGAGCTGATCGCGGCGGGCGCGCAGGCCCAGGAGATCGAACGGGTCGCGTGCGCGCACAAGATCGCCACAGCCGACGCGCTGCACCACGCCCAGGACGCGCCCCGGGCCGACTGACCCGGTCCACCGACCCTCCGGTCCACCGGCCCACCGATCCAGTAGCCCACCGGCGTGTCCCGGCTGTCGCGCCCGGCCCGCCCGTACGGGACCCGCCGCTCCCCCGGCTGATCGTCCCGCCGCCCGGCACACTCCGCGGGCGGCGGGACTTTTTCCATGCCAGATCGTATACGATTACTGATCTCATCTGCTACGTTGACCGCATGCCCACCACCGATCCGACCGCAGCAGCGGTACACCCGCCGGGAACCGCGCGGGCAGCACGGGAGACGGTCGTCACCGTCACCGGCGAGATCGCACCGGACGCGCTCGGCGCGGTACTCCCCCGCGAACACCTGCTGGGCGACTTCGCCCCGCCCCACGACACCCCCGCGTCCTGGGCGGCCACCGGACGGGAGCGCCCCACGGACGCCGGGCGGCTCGCCCGCTACCGGGCGCCGCTCACCATGGACCTGCTCGGTGAGGTGGGCATGGGGGCGCCCAACCGGGACGACTGGCTGCTCGACGACGAGGAACTGGCCACCGCCGAGGCCACCGCGCTGCGCCGCGCGGGGGGCGGCACACTGGTGGACGCCACCACCGACGCGCTCGCCCGCCGCCCGGCCGGTCTGCGCCGGATCGCCGAGGCGAGCGGTCTGCACATCGTGATGGGCAGCGGATGCCACCACCCGGGCTGGTCCGGCGAACCGGCCGGGAACGACCCCGGCCGCCTCACCGAGGAGATCGTCCGCGACCTCACCGAGGGCGTGGACGGAGTGCGGGCCGGCATCATCGGCGCGCTCGCCGCCCTCGACCCGCGCGAGGGCGCCGAACGCGCCGTCCTCGTCGCCGCGGCACGGGCCTCGGCGGCCACCGGCGCCGCCCTGACGATCGACCGCAGCGCGGACCCGGCCGACCAGCAGCGCGTGCTCGACCTGATCGCCGAGCAGGGCGCGGACCTCGCCCGGGTGGCGGTCGGACACTGCGACCCGCTCACCCCGCGCCCCGACGACCTCGAACCCCTGCTGGAACGCGGGGTGTTCGTGCAGTTCGACCGGCTCGGCCGGCTGCCCTCGGTGCGCAGCGTCTGCGACGACCAGGACGTCGCCGCGGCCGTGCTCGAACTCGCCCGCCGGGGCCGTGCCGGACAGATCCTGCTCTCCCAGGGCGTGCGCGCCAAGTCGCAGCTGCTCGCCTACGGCGGCGGCGGATACGGCTTCGTCCTGGAGCAGTTCGTCCCCTACTTGCGCATGCTCGGTGCCGACGAGGCCCTGGTCGAGACCGTCACCGTGACGAACCCGCGCCGACTGCTCACCCTCACGACCCCGAGGACGGACCAGTGAGCCGCCACCCCTTTGACATCCCCGACCTCGCCGGGCAGGTCCTCACCGTCGCGGGCCCGGTGGACCCCTCGGTGCTCGGCCCGACGCTCATGCACGAGCACGTCTTCGTCGACCTGCGCCGTCCGCCGGGCTTTTGCCGGCCGGGCGAGGACGCGCCCGAGGCCGCCGAACCGCTCACGCTCGCCACCCTCGCACGCACCCGCCACGGCCGCCCGAACGCCGACAACGACATCCTGGGCGACGACTTCGACGAGATGCTCACCGAGGTGCTGGCTTTCGCCCGCCGCGGCGGCGGCACCCTGGTCGAGGTCTCCCCCGCCGGCCTCGGCCGCGACCCCGGGTCACTGCTGCGGCTGTCCCGGGCGAGCGGACTGCACGTCGTCATGGGCGGCGGCTGGTACACCCCCACGTTCCATCCCTCCGACATGGACGAGCGCACCGTCGACGAACTCAGCGACACCCTCGTGCGCGACATCGTCCTCGGCGCCGGCGGAACCGGCGTACGGTCGGGCATCATCGGTGAAGTCGGCGCGGATTCCGTGCCGTTGACCGGCAACGAGCTGAAGAGCGTCCGTGCGAGCGGCCGGGCGAGCAGGCTGACCGGCGCCCCCGTCACCTTCCATGTCGGCGGTGTCGGCGAGGACAAGTTCCGGGTGCTCGACATCCTGGACGAGGAGGGCGTCGACCCCGCCAACATCGTCCTGGGGCACGGCGGTGAAATCCTCACCGACCCCGAGTTCGGCGAACGGGTGCTGGCCCGGGGCGTGTTCGTGGAGTTCGACTTCCTGGCGTCGCCCGGCAGCCCCTGGGGACACCTGTTCCTCACCAGTGACCACAAGGTCGCCCGGGGCATCGCCGGACTGGTCGAACGCGGCCACGCCCACCAGATCCTGCTCGGCCACGACGTGTGCCAGAAGATCCAGCTCAAGAAGTACGGCGGCAAGGGCTACGACTACATCCCCCGCTACTTTCTCCCCGCCCTGCGCGGCCTCGGGGTGAGCGAACGGGACCTGCGCACGATCATGGTCGACAACCCGGCGCGCGCGCTCACCTTCACACACCCCGGGTGAGCCCGGCCGCCCGCCCGGCCACCCCTTCCCCATGGCCGCCCTTCCCCACGGCCACCCCTTCCCCACCGGTCGGCCCGCACCAGGACAGGAGCACCATGTCCGTCACGCCCGTTCCCTTCGACCCGGCCCTGGAGGCGGTGCTCGACGCCATGTCCCGGGGGTCCGGTGAGGCGCCCGCACCGCCCGCGACCGTCGAGGCGATGCGCGCCTCCGCCTCCCTCATCCCCGTGCCGCCGGTCGGCGAGGTGGTCGGCGGCCGCGAGATCGACGCGGAGGAGCGTACGATCCCGGGGCCCGACGGCGCGCCGGACCTGGACATCACCGTGCTGCGCCCGCGCCGCGTCACCGGGCCGGTCCCGGGGCTCTACAACATCCACGGCGGCGGCATGGTCAGCGGCCACCGCGACCAGGACACCGTACGTCTGGCCGCCCTCGTCGAGGAACTGGGCGTGGTCGCCGTCAACGTCGAGTACCGCCTCGCCCCCGAGCACCCGGACCCGGCCCCGGTCGAGGACTGCTACGCCGGTCTGCGGTGGCTGGCGGAGCACACCGCGGAGCTCGGCGTCGATCCCCGCCGCCTCGTCGTCATGGGCGGCAGCGCGGGCGGCGGCCTCTCGGCGGGTGTGGCCCTGCTGGCACGCGACCGGGGCGGACCGCACCTGGCCGGGCAGCTGCTGCTGTGCCCGATGCTCGACGACCGCAACACCACCGTCTCCAGCCACCAGTACGACGGGCTCGGCACCTGGCAGCGGGAGATGAACCTGCTGGGCTGGCGGGCACTGCTCGGCGAGAAGGCGGGCGACGGCACGGCCGACGTGTCGGTGTACGCGGCCCCCGCGCGGGCGGCCGATCTGTCGGGCCTGCCGCCCGCGTTCGTCGAGGCGGGCAGCGCGGAGCTGTTCCGCGACGAGGACGTGGCCTACGCGCACCGCATCTGGGCCACCGGCGGTCAGGCGGAACTGCACATCTGGCAGGGCGCGTTCCACGGCTTCGACGTGTTCGCCCCCGACCACGAGGTGACCCGTGCCGCCCTGGCCGCGCGCCGGTCCTGGCTCCGGCGCGTGCTGGACCTCTGACCCCTCCCCCCTCTTCCTCTCCCCCCTCTTCCTCCTCTTCCTCCTCTGCAAGAAAGGCCGCCGATGCCAACGACAGCGGACCTCATCCTGACCGGCGGCGACGTGCTGACCATCGACGACGACTTCTCCGTGGCCCAGGCGGTGGCCGTGGCGGGCGACCGGATCCTCGCCGTGGGAAGCGACGCGGAGATCGCCGCGCTGGCCGGACCGGACACCCGGGTCATCGACCTCGCCGGGCGGACCGTGCTCCCCGGGATCAACGACTCCCATCTGCACGCCGCCGCCTGGGCGTTGACCCGGCCGCCGTTCGCGCTGAGCCTCGGGCATCCGGAGGTCCGGTCGATCGCCGACGTCGCCGAGGCCGTACGGCAGGCCGCGGCCACCACCCCCGCCGGGCAGTGGATCACCGGCCTCGGCTGGGACGTCGGCTACCTCGCCGAGTGCCTGGCCGACCCGGGCCGCCGCCCCGCCCGCGGTGACCTGGACGCCGCCGCCCCCGATCACCCGGTCTGCCTGACCGACTTCTCCGGCCACATGGTCTGGGTGAACTCCAGGGCGCTCGAACTCGCCGGGGTCGCCCGCGGGGGCGAGCCGCCGGCCGGCGGGGTCATCGAGACCGACGCCGGCGGGGAGCCCACCGGCATCCTGAAGGAGACGGCCCAGGCGCTGGTGCAGGAGCTGATCCCGCCCGCGACCGTGGCCCAGCGCAGGACGGCGATCCGGACGGCCGTGGCCGCCCTGCACGCCGAGGGCATCACCAGTTACACCGAGCCGGGCCTCGGTCCGGGCGGCGCCCAGATCCTCGGCGGCGGCCTGGACACCGGCACGCTCCACGCGTACGTCGAACTGGCCCGCGGCGGCGAACTGGCCGCCCGCGTACGGATCCTGCTGCTCCCGGCGCCGATGGGCGGTTCGGCGGCCGATGTCACCGAGGGTCTTGCCGGGCTCGCCGTACCGGACGACGTGGACCCGGAACGGCTGGCCGTCATCGGGGTCAAGGTGTTCGCGGACGGGGTGCCGCCCAACGAGACCGCGTGGATGAGCGAACCGTACGCGGGCGGCGGCCACGGCGGGCTGTGCGTGCACGGCGCCGACGCCGGTCTGAAGGAGGCCGAACTGGCCGAGATGATACGGGTCGCCCACGCGGCCGGGCACCAGCTCGGAGTGCATGTCACCGGCGACCGGGGCATCGACGCGGTGGTCGACGCCTTCGTCGCCGCCGACCGGGCCCACCCGCGCCCCGACGCCCGGCACTACGTCATCCACGGCGACTTCGCCTCCCCGGCGAGCCTGGCGAAACTGGCCGCGCACGGCTACGGCATCAACATGAACCCGGCCATCAAGTGGACCATCGCCGACCTCATGGACGACGTGGTCGGCGGCGCACGGTCCGACTACCAGTGGCCGGTGCGTTCCGCCGCCGAGGCGGGCATCGCGGTCTGCGCCAGCTCCGACGCCCCCATCACCGCGCCCAACTGGCGCCAGGGCGTGGCCGCCATGATGCTGCGCGAGTCCAAGGCCACCGGACGGGTCAGCGGCCCCGGGCAGTGCGTCCCGCTGGAGACGGCGCTGCGCGCCTACACGGTCAACGCGGCGCGGCAGGACTTCGCCGAGTCCTGGAAAGGCACCGTGGAAGCGGGCAAGGCCGCCGACCTGTGCGTCCTCGGCGGCGATCTGCGCGCCACCGATCCGCACGACATCCCCGGGCTCGACATCGACCTGACCGTCTTCGACGGCCGGATCGTGTACGAACGCGACCAGGGCACGCCCCGGCAGCGGGAGCGGTGACCGCGCCGCGCGCCGTCCCTCCCGCGTGAACGGCCGGCCCGGCGCCGGGGGCCTTCCCGGTCTCCCTCGGCCCCGGGCCGGCCACGCCCGTACAATTCGTTCCCGAACGACCGGCCGGACCGACACGCCGCCCGGTGCTGTCCAGACCCAGGGAGCACGCTTGCCCGGCCAGCGATCCATCACCGAAGCGGAGAAGCTCGCGGAGGCCAAGCTGGGCGGCATCGCCGTCCAGCGGGAGCAGATGGCGGCCGTGGCCAACATCTACCGGGCCGCCTCCACCGTGCGCCACCACCTGGAGAACTCCGTACTGCGCGGCTCGAACCTCACCTGGACCGCGTTCGTGGTGCTCTGGGTGGTGTGGGTGTGGGGCGAGTCGGAGACCCGGCACGTCGCCGAGGAGGCGGGCATCTCCAAGGGCACCCTCACGGGTGTGGCCCGCACCCTGGAGTCGCGGGGGCTGCTGCGCCGGGCGGGGCACCCGACCGACGGGCGGCTCGTGCTGCTGAGCCTGACCGGGGAGGGCGAGGAGTTCATGCGCCGTGTCTTCCCCGCGTTCAACGACGAAGAGGCCTTCGTCACCTCGCAGTTGACCACCGAGGAGTGCAGCGGCCTGGCGGCCACCCTGCGGCGTGTGGTCCTCCAGGTGGAGCAGCACGGCGAGGACCGCCGCAGGGCGCTGCTGGCGGGCGCCGAGCTGGCGCCGCGGCGCGGCGGGCGGCGCGCCAAGGGCTGAACCGCCCCCGCCGCGCCGCCCGGTCAGCGGGTGCCGCGCGCGGCGGCGACCAGTGCGTCGAACAGCCGCTGCTGGGCGGGGTCCTCGCGGGCCGTGTCCTCCGGATGCCACTGCACGGCCAGGAACCAGCCGCCGGTCCCGGGCCCCGCCGCCTCCAGCTCGACCGCCTCCACGGTGCCGTCGGCGGCGTACGCGGTGGCGGTCAGGCCGCTGCCCAGCCGGTCGACGTGCTGATGGTGGTAGCAGGAGGCTTCGGCCTTGTCGGCTCCGGTGACGGCGGCGACGGCGGATCCGGGGGTGAGGGACACCGGGTGGCGCAGATGCCGGTGCTCGCGGCCCGGTCCGCCCATGTCCTGGTGCAGGGTGCCGCCGAGGGCGGTGTTGACCACCTGGAGGCCCCGGCAGACCGCCAGCAGCGGCAGCCTCAGCGCGAGTGCCTGCCGGGCCACCTCCAGGTCGAAGGCGTCCTGTTCGTCGTCCACGTCGTAGACGGCCGCGTGCGCCTCGTGCGCCCCGTAGCGGTGGGGGGCGAGGTCCCCGCCGCCGGGGAGCAGGACTGCGTCGAAGCGGGCGAGCCGGGCGGCTGCCTGGGCCGGGTCGCAGACGCCGCCGGGGGCGTGGGGGTGGATGGTGGCGGGCTCGCCGCCCGCCCGCCAGACGGCCTCGACCAGGGCGCGGGCGTTGACCTCGGCCGCGTGGCGCAGCGCCGAGGCGGAGGCGGAGAAGCGGGCCGGGACGGCGACGAGGGGCCGGTGGGCGGCGCGGGTGTCGTTCACAGCTGGATCCAGGTGGTCTTCAGTTCGGTGTACTTCTCCAGGGCGTGCACGGACTTGTCCCGTCCGTTGCCCGACTGCTTCATGCCGCCGAAGGGCACGGTGAGGTCGCCCTCCTCATAGCAGTTGACCCAGACGGTGCCGGCCCGCAGGGCGCGGGAGACGCGGTGGGCGGTGGACAGGTCGGAGGTCCACAGTCCGGCGGCGAGTCCGTAGTCGGTGGCGTTGGCGAGGGCCACGGCCTCGTCGAGGTCGTCGAAGGCGAGGACGGACAGGACGGGCCCGAAGATCTCCTCGCGTGCGAGCGCGCTGTCCGGTGGGACGCGGTCGAAGACGGTGGGCTGGAGATACGTGCCTCCGGTGCCGGTCAGGGTGCGTTCTCCGCCGGTGCGCAGCCGGGCGCCGGAGCCGGTGCCTGTCCTGATGTGTCCGAGTACGCGGTCGAGGTGATCGTGGCCGACCAGCGCGCCCATCTCGGTGGCCGGGTCGAGGGGGTCGCCGACGCGCAGTGCGCGGGCGCGGGCGACGACGGCCTCGGTGACGCGTTCGGCGACGGAGGTGTGCACCAGCAGCCGGGAGGGCGCGGTGCACATCTCGCCCTGGTTGAAGAAGATGCCCCAGGCGGCGGTGGCGGCGGCCCGGTCCAGGTCGGGGGCGTCGGGCAGGACGATGTTGGGTGACTTGCCGCCCAGTTCGAGCCAGACGCGCTTGAGGTTGGAGTCGGCGGCGTAGCGCAGGAAGTGGCGGCCGACGGCGGTCGAGCCGGTGAAGGCGAGGACGTCGACGCCGGGATGGAGGCCGAGGGCCCGTCCGGCGCCCGGTCCGTCGCCGTTGACGACGTTGAGGACACCGGGCGGCAGACCTGCCTCGGCGGCGGTGCGGGCGAGTGCCAGGGCGGACAGCGGTGCGTGCTCCGAGGGCTTGAGGACGACCGTGCACCCGGCGGCGAGGGCGGGGGCGATCTTCCAGCCGGCCAGGGTGAGGGGGAAGTTCCAGGGGACGACGGCGCCCACGACGCCCGCCGGTTCGCGGGTGACCAGGGCCAGGGCGTCGGGCGCGGTGTGCGGGGACTCGTCGGTGAGCTTGTCGGCGAGCTGCCCGTACCAGCGGAAGGTGTTGATCAGGGCGCGCAGTTCGATGTCGTGGGCGTCGCTGATCGGCTTGCCCATCTCCAGGCTCACGGTGAGGGCGAGGTCCGCCCGCCGCTGTTCGATCAGGTCGGCCACGCGCAGCAGGGTCCGGCCGCGCTCGGCGGGTGCCAGGCGCGGCCAGGGGCCGTCGTCGAAGGCGCGGCGGGCCGCGGTGACGGCCAGGTCCACCTGGGTCGCGTCCGCGTCGGCCACCTCGGCGAGCACCTGGCCGTCCCTCGGGGAGACGACGGGGAAGGTGCGGTCCGCCGCGTGGTCGCGGCCGTCGATGACGTGTGCGCCGTTCGGCCGGAGCGCCTTGGCCCGGCGGATCCAGTCGTCGTGGGTGGCGTCCACCGTGCGTCCTCTTTTCGTTGGTGGTGCGGACCGGAGGGGTGCGGGAGAGAGGGAGGAAGGGGGCGGGACGGGGGGAGGCGGGGCGGTGTTCGGCGGCCGCGGGTCAGCCGGTGGCCGCGGTGCCCCGGCGGCGCAGCCGGTCGGCGCCGATGCCGAGCAGCATCACCACCGGTACCGAGAGCACGAGCCGGACGGCCGTGCCCGTGTCGCCGCCGATCAGGGTGGTGAAGTTGGCCAGGATCAGCCAGACGGCACCCGCGAGACCGGCCGCTCCCAGGGCCGGGGCGAGCACGGTGTTCCAGCGGCGGCGGTCGAGGCCGGTGCGGCGGAAGAAGACGATCACCGAGAGGGACGTCAGCAGGTAGAGCAGCATCATCGCCAGGACGGCCAGTCCGCTGAACCAGGAGAAGAGGCTCACCACGGGGTCCTTGCCGAGCAGGGCGAACGGGACGACGAGGGCCAGGGCGATGACGGTCTGCGCGCAACCGGCGGCCCAGGGGGCGTGGCGTGCGTTGAGCCTGCCCAGGCCCCGCGGCAGCAGCCGGTCGCGGCTGAGCGCGAACAGGTAACGGTTGGCGGAGTTGTGGAAGGTGAGGATGCCCGCGAAGAGCGAGGTGGCGAGCAGGACGGGCAGCACGGCGTCGATCCAGTGGCCGAACAGCGCGGCGATCGGCGCGAACACGAAGTCCGAGGCGTCCCCGCCCGCCAGCGCCGCGGCCGCCGCCCCCGGTGCCCTGGACGCCCCGTGGGCCGCGACCAGCATCCAGGAGGTCAGGGCGAAGAAGCAGGTCACCACCACGACGGAGAGGTAGGTGGCGCGCGGCACGGTCCGCTTGGGGTCGCGGGCCTCCTCGCCGTAGATGGCGGTGGCCTCGAAGCCGAACATGGACGCCACCGCGAACATGACGGCGACTCCCGGCGCGCCCTGGAGGGCCGCGGACGGGGAGAAGCTGGCGGCGGCGCCCAGGCCCTCGGGGCCGCCCCCCTTCACCAGGGTGACCAGGCCGAAGACGAGCAGGACGGTGAACTCGGCGCACACCAGCAGGGCCAGCACCTTGGCGCCGACCTCGATGCCCGTGGCGGCGAGTGCCTGGACCAGGGCCATGGTCGCCAGCGTCCACACCCACCAGGGCAGGCGCAGGCCCGTGTCATGGGCGACCAGGGTGCTCAGGGTGGCGCCGTACAGGCCGTACATGGCCGCCTGGATGACGCAGTAGGAGAACAGCGCCACGGCGGCGCTGCCGGCGCCGGTGGTCGGGCCGAGGCCCTTGCCGATGTACGTGTAGAAGGCACCGGCGTCGACGACATGGCGGCCCATGGCGACGAACCCGACGGAGAAGAGGAGGATGACCGCGCCCGCCAGCAGATAGGCGGCGGGGGTGCCCGCGCCGTTGCCGATGGCGACCGAGATCGGGGCCGCCCCGGCGATGCCGGTCAGGGGGGCCTGGCCGGACAGGACGAAGAAGAGGATGCCCAGGACACCCAGGGCGTCGGGTTTGAGCGCGGCTGCGGCGGGGGCGTCCCGTACGGTCCGCTCCGCGGGCGCCGTGTGACTGTCCACTCGGATTCACCTGCCAGAAGAAGGGGGAAGTCGTTTCGGCCCAAACGAGTTGCCCCATGGTGGTGCGGGACTATCCGTTTGACAAGGGGTGCGGACGACAGGAATCGGACCGTCCTCGGCGGCACACGGCCGCGGCCGGGCGGCCCGAGGCCACCCGGCCGCGGGTACGGCGGGGATCGGGCGCGCTCAGCTCCCGGACGCGTCGCCGGTGCTGGTGCCGGTGGCGGTGCCGGTGTCGGCGGCGGGGGTGCCTTCGGCGTCCCGGCCGTCCGCGGCCAGTCCGGCGAGCAGGTCCCGCAGCCGCGCCAGCGCCTCCTCGGTCACCTCGCGCTCGCCGAAGACGAGCTGGTGCAGCACGAGGCCCTCCAGCGCGGCGAAGACCAGCCGGGACAGGCCCCGGTCGGCCTGGTCGCCGAGGATCCGGGACAGCTCGCTCCCGGCGGTCTCGAAGTACCCCTCGTACAGGGCGCGCAGCTGCGGCAGCAGCTCCGGCCTGCGCCGGGCCTCCAGCATCAGCTCGTACTGGAACGCCTGGAGGTCGGGACCGGCCTCCACCATCTCCCCGAGGCCCGCGGCGAAGTCCGGTGCCCGGCCCGTGCCGCCCTCCAGGGCGCTGACGCCGAGCGAGGCGCGGACCGCGTGGTCTACGGCCTCCTCGATGAGCGCGTCCCGGGAGCCGAAGTGGTGCACGACGAGACCGTGGGTGACCCCGGCCTCCTCGGCGACCGCCCGGTAGGTGAGCCCGCGCAGACCGACCCGGGCCACCACGCGGACGGCGGCGTCCAGCAGGGCGACCCGTCCGGTGCCGTAGTGCGTCACGCGCTTGCGGCCGCGGCGGCCGTCCGCGGGCTCCTGGGGGTCGGTCATGCCCCCGACCCTACCGGCGGCGCCCCGCTCAGCGCCGCGGCGGCCTGATGCCGCGGAACTCCCAGTCGCCGCCGAGCGCGGTGGACAGGACCTCCTCCGACTCGGTCGGCTGGGCGCCGACGTCCGCGCGGATCGCGGTGGGGCCGCTCACGATGTGGTTGGTGAGCCGGCCGAGACCCTCCACCTCGACCTCGACCACGTCCCCCGGCCGCACCGGACGGGAGTTGGCCGGGGTCCCGGACAGCAGGACGTCGCCCGGGTACAGGGTGATGGTGCGGGCGATGTCGGCGACGAGGTAGTGCATGTCCCACTGCATCTCGTCGGTCGAACCGTCCTGCACCACCTGGCCGTTGACATAGGTGCGCAGCCGCTTGCCGTGGAAGTCCCAGTCGGTGACCAGGCCGGGGCCGAGCGGGCACAGGGTGTCGGAGCCCTTGACCCGGAGCATGGACCCGGCGTCGGTGTCGCGGAAGTCGTGCAGCCCGTAGTCGTTGGCCACGGTGTAGCCCGCGATGTACGCGCCCGCCTCGGAAGGGGAGATGTTGCGCGCGGTCCTGCCGATGACGATCGCCACCTCGCCCTCGTAGTTGAGCCACTTGCAGCCCTCGGGCCGGACGATCGCGCCCCCGTGGGCGTTGAGCGCGGAGACCGGCTTGTGGAAGTAGGTGGGGGTGGCGGGCAGGCCGATGCCGAACTCCTCCACCCGGCTGCGGTGGTTGAGGTGGACGGCGACGACCTTGGACGGGACGACCGGCGGGAGGTGGACCGCGGCCGAGGCCGGGACGCGGCGGCCGTCCCCGGCGACCAGTTCGTCGCCGTCGCGGACGGTCTCCGTCACCTGGCCGTCCAGGAGGATGCGGCGGTACTCGGGCATGGGGCGGGGCCTTTCTAGGCGCGGTCGCGGTGGGTGCGGGCGGAGGAGGCGGGGGTGGTCGGTCCCGCGCCGGTCCAGCCGTCCTCGGGACGGTCGAACCAGAGGTGGACCTGGCCGGTGCCGACGGAGTTCTCGTACTCGCCGTACTGGCGGCCGGGGGCGGTGCACGCCTGCTCGCCCAGGGCGCCGGCCATCATCAGGTAGTGGAAGAACTTCGCCTCGGGCCGGTACTTCCAGAACGTGTCCATGGTGTCGAGGACCTTGTCGTGGCGGCCCTGCCGGAACCAGTCGATGCGCTCCAGGTCGGCCGCGCGGGCCTCGGGGGTGAAGATGTGCGCCGGGTCGCTGGCCTCGTGGTCGCGCAGCTCGCGCAGCGGCCAGAAGGTGTGCGACAGCGCGCCGGAGGCGATCAGCAGCACCCGGCGGCCGGGGGTGGCGGCGATGCCGTCGGCCAGGGCGCGGCCCAGGCGCAGATGGTCCTCCATGTCGCCGGTCTGGCAGACGCCGATGGACACCCAGCGCTTGTCGGGCAGGCCCTCGCCGAGGTACTTCCACAGGTTGAGCGTGGCGTAGTAGACCGGCAGGTAGGTGTCGTCGATCGGGGTGATCCAGGTGCCGTGTGTCCCGGCGAACGAGGCGATGTTGCGGGCGAGTTCGGGGTCACCCGGGAAGTCGTAGGGCATGCGGCACATGCCGCGCGGCAGCTCCTCGGAGGTGAACAGGCCGGCCCGGCGGTGCTGCGCGGTGACGACGAACTCGACGGTGGTGGCCCAGTGGGAGTCCAGGACGACCACGGTGTCGTAGTCGTCGCGCTCGAAGACGTCCCGGCGCAGTTGCCTGAGGCCGGTGACGAGGGTGACCTCCTTGCCCTCGTTCAGTTCCCGGCGGGTCTTCTCGGGGAGCACGATGGTGGGCACATGGGCGAGCAGTCCCGCCCCGACGATCTCACCCATGGTCCTTGAATCCCTTCGGCGCGGTGACGGTGTTCTTGACGTCGCAGTAGAAGTCGAAGCTCCAGGTGCCGCCCTCGCGGCCGACCCCGGAGTGGCGGGAGCCGCCGAAGGGCGCCTTGAGGTCGCGGACGAAGAAGCAGTTGACCCAGACGGTTCCGGCGACCAGGCGTGCGGTGACCCGTGCGGCGCGTTCGGCGTCGCCGGTGGCGACGGTGGCGGCGAGTCCGAAGCGGGTGTCGTTGGCCAGGCGTACGGCCTCGTCCTCGTCCTCGAACGTCTGGAGGGTCAGCACGGGTCCGAAGACCTCCTCCTGCACGATCTCGGAGTCCTGCCGGACATCGGTGAGCAGGGTGGGGACGTAGTACTGGCCCTCTCCCCGATGGCCGCCGATCACCGCGCGGGCCCCCGCCTCCAGTGCGCGCCGCACGAAGCCGTCGATCTTCTCCAGCTGTCGGGGGTGGATGGTGGGCCCGATGTCGGTGGTCTCCTCCCTCGGGTCGCCCTGCCTCAGCGCGGCCGCCTTCTCGGTGAAGCGGCGGGTGAACTCCTCGGCGACCGGGGCCTCGACCAGGATGCGGGTGGCCGCCAGGCACACCTGGCCCGCGTTGTCGTACTGCTCGACGGCGAGGCCGGCGGCCAGGTCGAGGTCGGCGTCGGCGAAGACCAGCAGGGGTGATTTGCCGCCGAGTTCGAGACTGAGCGGGGTGAGGTTCGCGGCGGCGGACGCGGAGATGTGCCGGGCGGTCGGCACGGATCCGGTGAAGCTGATGCGGCGCACGTCCGGGTGCGCGGTGAGGGGGTCGCCGACCTCGGAGCCGTAGCCCTGGACGACGTTGAGGACACCGGCGGGCAGTCCGGCCTCGGCGGCGATGTCGGCGAGCAGCGAGGCGGTGAGCGGGGACCATTCGGCGGGCTTGAGGACGACCGTGTCTCCGGCCGCGAGTGCGGGGGCGACCTTCCAGGTGGCCAGCATCAACGGGGCGTTCCACGGGGTGATCAGCACGCAGGGTCCGGCGGGGTCCCAGGTGACGTGGTTGGTGTGGCCGCGGGTGGTGAAGTCCTCGTGGCCGAGTTCGAGCAACCAGTTCGCGAAGAAGCGGAAGTTGTGGGCGACACGGGGCATGACACCGCGGCGGTGGGAGCGCAGCAGGGCGCCGTTGTCGGTGGTCTCGACCAGGGCGAGTTCCTCCAGGCGCCGCTCGACGCCGTCGGCGATCGCGTGCAGGAGGCGGGCGCGTTCGGCGCGCGGGGTGGCGGCCCAGGCGGGGAACGCGGCCTTGGCGGCGGCGACGGCCGCCGCGGCCTCCATGGCGGTGCCCCGGGAGATCTCGGCGAGGACACTGCCGTCGATGGGGGACACGTCGGTGAAGGTCTCGGTGGAGGCGACGCGTTCGCCGCCGATGAAGTGCCGGGTGTCGACGGGGACTCCGGCGACGGTGGTGAGATGTGTGCTCATGCGGTGGGGCTCCTCGGGGTCTGCGGTGCGGTCACTGGGCGCCGGAGGTGTGCGACTCCAGCAGCCGGCCGCCGTCCCAGACCACGCCGACCTGGCGGTAGTACGCGGCGATCGGCTCGCGGATCTCCAGGTGGGCCAGTTCCTCGGTGGGCGAGGCGAACAGCTCCAGGTCGGCGTCGCCCACCCAGGAAGGGCCGCCCTCGAAGGAGGCGGCGCCGGACTCGACCAGTTCGTCCAGGGCGAGGCCGCCGCCCTTCTCGACGGAGGGCAGCCAGCGGTGGTGGGCCATCGGGTGGGCGTTGACGAAGCCGTTGGCCGGGGCGGGTTCGCGCAGGGTGACGACGGCCTGGGCCAGGCGCCGGTCGGCGGCGGCGAGGGTGGCGCCGAAGCGGGCCCCGGCCTCGATGCGGGGCGCGGGTCCGTAGGGGTGCGGGCGGGTCTGGTGGATCGAGCCGAGCTTCTTCGGGTAGCCCTGGTGCAGGCCGCGGGCGATCGCGAAGTCCTTGTCGACCCAGATGTACACGCAGCGGCTGTAGGTCCGGCCCCGGTAGCGGCAGCGGACGACCGCGAACGCCTCCTTGTACTGGGCGAGCACCGGGTCGAGGAGTTCCGCGCCCGAGGCCGAGCAGGACTGCCAGTCGGCCCAGATCAGCGCGACCGCGCCGGGGTCCTCCTCGGCGAGTTCGAGCGGTTCGGGCAGCAGGGCGCGCACCCGGTCCGGGTCGGTGCGGTACTCGACGGTCAGCAGGTCGCCGGAGTAGCGCCAGGGCGGCGCGGGGATCAGCGACGAGGTGCCCGTCGCCGTCTTGGGGTGGAGGAATCCGCGGACGGTGGTCATGGCTGCTGTTCCTTACGCGATGAGGGCGGGCGGCCGCGCCAGGGCGGCGCGGTGGCGGGCGGCGGCAGCGGCGGCGGCCGGTCCGCCGAGGGCGGCGACGCCCACCGGGCGCCCGCCGCGGTGGTAGCCGACGACCAGGTCCCCGGCCGGGTCGCCGTCGAGGACACGGACGTCGTCGAGACCGAGCGCGGGGGCGCCGAAGGACTGGAGCCGGACGTCGTGCTGGTCGCTCCAGAAGGTGGGCAGCGGCGCGAACGGCGCGCGGGCTTCTGCGGTGCCGGTGAGGTGGGCGGTGAGGGTGCGGGCGGCGTGCCGGGCGGTGTCGCTCGGCATCGACCAGTGCTCCACGCGGCGCGGTACGCCGTCGTAGCGGGCGTTGGGGAAGCGGGCGATGTCGCCGACGGCGATCACGTCGGGGCGGCCGCCGGCGCGCAGCTGCGCGTCGGTGCGTACGCCGTCGGTGAGGTCCAGGCCGTTGCCGTCGAGCCATTCGGTGTTGGGCAGGGAGCCGACCGACTCGACGACGACGTCGGCGGCGAGGACCGTGCCGTCGGCCAGGACGGCCCCGGTGACGCGGTCGTCGCCCGTGAACGCCGTCACGCCGGTGCCGAGGGCGAAGCGCACTCCCCGCCGTTCGTGGCGCGCCAGCAGGGCGGTGGCGAGCAGTTCGCCGAGCGGGCGGACCATGGGCAGGGGCAGCGGGTCGACGACGGTGACCTCGGCGGCGCCGAGGGCGACGGCGGTGGCGGCGACCTCGCAGCCGATGAACCCGGCGCCCACCACGACCACCCGTGCGCCCGGCCGGGTGAGCGCCGTGCGCAGGCCCCGGACGTCGTCGAGGGTGCGCACGGTGTGCCGGCCGGTGCGCGGACCGGGGCAGTCGAGCCGGCGGGGGCGGGTGCCGGTGGCGACGACGAGTCCGCCGTACGGCAGGGTCTCGCCGTCGGCGAGGGTGACGGTGCGCCGGTCGAGGTCGGCGCGGACGACGCGGGTGCCCAGCCGCCAGCGCACGTCGTGGACGGCGGGGCGGGGTCTGAGGGCGAGCGAGGCGAAGGACGCCCGGCCCGCCAGCACCTCCTTGGAGAGGGGCGGGCGGTTGTAGGGCATGTGGGGTTCGTCCCCCACGAGCGTGACCGGGCCGTCCCAGCCCGCCGCGCGCAGTTGTTCGGCGGTGCGCAGGCCGGCCAGGGAGGCGCCGGCCACGACGACGGTGGCGCGCACGGCTCAGTCCTCGATCCGGATGGCCTGGAGCGGACAGACGTCGGCGGCCTCCTCGACGTCGTCGCGCAGTGTCTCGTCGGGGTCGGGGACGTGGGCCAGGTGTCCGGTGTCGTCGAAGGAGAAGACGTCGGGGGCGGCGAAGACGCACTGGCCGTGGTCCTGGCACTTGTTCATGTCGACGACGACCTTCATGGCCGGTCCTCCTGGGGCTGAGGGGGCGTCGGGGTGGTGGAGAAGGGGCCCGGCCGCGGGGGCCGGGCCCCGGCCAAGGGACACGGGGGGACACCGGATCCCCAACTCGTTTGGCTTCAAACAAGATAGGAAGCGGCAGGGCCCTGGTCAATAGCTATCCGGATGGATAAATTTCCGTGACGCCCCTCTTGCGGGAGCGCGTCGCCCGGCCCTACCGTTTGCGATCAAACAAGCTTGTGGCCTCCTGCGCTCCCGCAGTCCGAGACCGCCTCTACCCCCTTCTCCCCCGGCGCCCGAGCCGTCACAGGCGCCCCCCTTCTCCAGAGGAGACACCGGTGAGCGCATCCGACGCACCGTCCGTCCGCCGGCACCTGGAACGCCTGGCCGCCGAGGGCATCGACGTGGTCCGGGTGACCTATCCCGACCTCATCGGCACCGAACGGGCCCGGGACGTCCTGCTCGACCACCTGCCCGCCGCCTGCGACCACGGCCTCGCCTTCTGCCGCGCCGTCTACCACACCAGCCCCCAGGGCGACACGGTCCCCGTCCCCGGCGGCCTCGACGCCGGACTGCCCGACATCTGCGTCCACCCGGACCTCGACACCCTCACCGCCCTGCCCTGGGAACCCGGGGTCGCCACCTGCCTGGGCGACGTCACCGACCCGGCCACCCGACTGCCCGCGCCCGAGTCCCCCCGCGACCTGCTGCGCGCCGTCGTCGAGCGGTGCGCCGAGCACGGGCTGCGCCCGGTGGTGGGCCCCGAGCTGGAGTACTTCCTGTGCGACGCCGCCCCGGAGACGGCGTCCGGCTGGCGCCGCTACAGCGAGGCCCAGGGCGTCGTCTACACCGCGGGGCTGCGCGCAGACCGCGACAACCACCTGCTGCGCACGCTGCGGATGCTGCGTGATCTCGGCATCGGCGTCAGCGGCGGCAACCACGAGTACGACGGCTCCCAGTTCGAGATCAACCTGACCCACTCCGATGCCCTGGAGGCCGCCGACCGCGCCTTCCGCTTCAAGACGGCCGTCAAGGAACTCGCCCGCAAGGAAGGCCGGCTGGCCACCTTCATGGCCAAACCCTTCAACTCCGCGGGAGGTTCCGGGTTCCATCTCCACCTGTCCTGTGTGGACGAGGACGGCATCAGCGCCTTCGCCGACCCGGCGGCGCCGTACGGCCTCTCCGCGACCGCCCGCCACGCCGTGGCCGGGGTCCTCGCCCACGCGCCCGCGCTCGCCGCGCTCGCCAACCCCACCGTCAACTCCTACAAGCGCTTCGGCCCCGACACCCTCGCGCCCTGGCTGATCGACTGGGGTCTGGACAACCGCAGCGCCATGGTCCGGATCCCGCCCGAGCGCGGCGCGGCGACCCGTTTCGAACTGCGCCTGGGCGACGCGGGCGCCAACCCCTATCTGCTGATCGCGGGAACCCTCGCTGCGGCGCTGCTGGGCGTCCTGGCGGGCGAGGAGCCGCCGGCCCCGCTGGAGGGCTACGGCTACGACTCCGCCCGGTCCACCGTGCTGCCCGGCAGCCTGCCCGCCGCCCTGGACGCGCTGGAGGCGGACACGGCACTGACCGACCTGCTCGGCAAGGACTTCACCGCCTCCTACCTCACCTACAAGCGCGACGAGGTCGCACGCTTCCAACGGCACGTCACCGACTGGGAGTTCACCGAGTACGCCTACCACCTGTGACCCCGAGGAGGCCCACCCCATGACCCCGACAGCCCCGCTCGTGTCCGAGGCCGTCCGCGAGCCGCTGCCCCTGGCCGACGTCGACCTCGCCGACCTCGACAACTTCACCGACGGCGTGACCCCCTGGCGCATGTTCCACACCCTGCGCCACGAGGACCCCGTCCACTGGCAGCCCGAGGAGTCCCCCAACTCCGGCTTCTGGGCGGTGACCCGGCACGCCGACATCGCCCGCGTCGACCGCGACGCCGAGACGTTCACCTCCACGCGGTTCGTCAATCTGGAGGAGGTCGACGACGACCAGATCGCCCGGCGCGCCTCCCTCCTGGAACTGGACGGAGTCCGCCACCGCGCGCTGCGCCGCCTGCTCCAGCGGCAGTTCGGCGCGGGCGTCATCAACAGCTACGCCGACTTCCTGCGCGGCCTGACCGCCACCACCCTGGACGCGGCCCTGGCCAAGGGCTCCTTCGACTTCGTGAAGGAGGTCTCCGCCGACTTCCCGATCAACGTCCTCGCCCGCCTCCTGGACGTGCCGCCCGAGGACAACCAGCGGCTCATCGACTGGGGCAACCGCATCATCGGCAACACCGACCCGGACTACGCCGACGTGCTCCTGCACAGCGCGGAGAGCGAGCGGTACCGCGATCTGCCCTTCCGCTCCCCCGCCTCGCTGGAGGTGTTCGCCTACGGGCGCGAACTGGCCCGGCGGCGGCGCGGCGGCTCCGGCACGGACCTGGTCTCCCGGCTCGTCAACGAGACCCCGCGCGACGGGGTGCCGCTCTCCCCGCGGGACTTCGACAACTACTTCCTGCTGCTGGTCGTCGCCGGGAACGAGACGACCCGGCACACCATCACCCACGCGATGCTGGCCCTCCTCCAGCACCCGGAGCAACTGGCCCGCCTCCAGGAGGACCCCTCCCTGATCTCCGGCGCGGTCGAGGAGTTCCTGCGCTGGGCCTCCCCCGTCTACCACTTCCGCCGCACCGCCACCCGCGACGTCGAACTCGGCGGCCGGCACATCAAGGAGGGCGACAAGGTCGTCATGTGGTTCGCCTCCGGCAACCGCGACGAGGAGGTCTTCCCCGACCCGTACGGCTTCGACGTCACCCGCCGCGACAACGACCACGTCACCTTCGGCAAGGGCAGCCCCCATCTGTGCCTGGGCAATCTGCTCGCCCGCACCGAGATCCGCATCCTGTTCGAGGAACTGATCCCCCGCCTGTCGGGCATCCACCTGACCGGCGACGTCCCCCGGGTCCGCTCCAACTTCGTCAACGGCGTCAAGCGGCTGCCGGTGGAGGTGACGCTCGCCTGAGGGCGACGAGCGCATCGAGAGAATGTCGACGAGGCTTACGCAGAACGGGACTTCGCGAGATTCCGAGCCGAGGTCGCCGCATCCGATGCCGCCACGGCCGCCCCCTGCGAGCGGCGCTGGCCGCGCGGAGGGTTCGGCGGACACGGTACTCGTGAGGGGCGGCGCGCGGTATGCGGTCGGGCGGTCGTCCGCAGGTGGCACCGCAGCGGCCCGCCGCGGTCACCGCGGCGGGCCCCCGGGCGTCCGGCACCCGGTGTCGTCAGGCCTTGCCGGTCTTGGTCACGCAGTACCGCAGTGGTCCGGTCGGGCCGTCGCGCAGGCAGATCTCCATGGTGAGGGGCACCCCTGCCTTCAGGGAATTGGTGTGGCCCGTGGTGCAGGTGCCCGCGCCGTTCGCGTCCTGGAGCGTCGTGGAGGAGCCGCTTCCCCAGGTCGCCCTGCCCCAGGCCCGCAGACCGTCGGCCTGGTTGTCGCAGACCCGGAAGGTGTCCGGTCCCGACCACTGGGCGATGCCTCCCGGCCGGCCGGAGTCGCTCGTCAGGATCTGCCAGTCGACGTCGGACGCGCTGGCGGGCCCGGCGGCCATCATGGCTGCACCTGCCGCGAAGACCGTCATTCCTACGGCCCGGACAGTCCTGCCGCGCCATGAGATCGGTGAACGCATGTTCCCCCCAAGTCGGGTGTGCTCTGACGGGCCTCACCCCGGTCACGGCAAGCCGGACCTGCACCAGGTCGCTTCCGTGCCTCCGGTTCCAGGATCCCGGGATCCCCTCGGCCCGGTCCCGACTGTGGCAGTACACCGCGGCCCGCGTCTTTGGCACCCCGTCGCCAGCGGCTTGACGAGCAGTGACCACAGGGGTCCTCCGCAGCCGCGTCCGGCCATCGGCACGGGCCTCGGTCCAGGTGGGCCACCCGCAGGGTGATGCCGCGCAGGGGATGCCCCCGGACTGCGGAGCCACTGCTGATGACCGGAATCGCGTCGTGCGAGCCGGTGCGCGGTCGGGGGAAGTCCGGCCGTACCGGCTCGTGCGGACCTCCACGTCGGGGCGGATCAGCCAGAGGGCCCGGCCCCAGGCGTCCACCGTGGTCGCCGGTACCTTCCCGTGGTCGTACTGCCGAGGCAACCGTTCCCCGGTCGGCCGGACGCTGGGCCCGTTCCATGAATCGCGGACCGCCGGGAGCTGTGGAAGCATGGGCCGGGGAACACCCGCGCGTGCCTCATCAGGAGGTCTGCATGTCCTCGAAGCGTCGCCGGAAGAAGAAGGCCCGCCGCAAGCACCGGGCGAACCACGGGCGGCGGCCTCAGTGCTGAGTGCCTGACGGCGCCCGGTATCCGCACGGTCGCACCGTACGCACGGCGCATCCTTCCAGGGTGCGCCGTGGCGGCGTGTGCCGGGCGGGGCGCCCCGCCCGGCACACGCCGCCGGCCGGCTCAGGAACAGCTGCAATTGCAGCAGTTCGGCGGCGGGGCACAGCAGAAGGACGCGCTCACCTCGGTCATGCCGTGGCCCGCCGTCAGCGACTGGCTGTGCTCGTCCTCGGCCAGCGAGCCGAGGTCGAGGTCCAGCGCGAGGTCGGCGACCGCGTCAGCGAGCGAGGGCGTGCCATTGCTGAACTCGTTCATCAGAACCCTCCTTCCCGATTTGACATGCCGTCAACAACGTGTTGGCGACAACGAGTTGGGACATTAGCGTGGCGGTCCTCCCTTGTGAAGGGGATGGACTAGACCATTTGAATCGGTTAGTGTCGGCCGCCGAGAGGCCACGCATCACGGCTTCCGTCGGCGGCTGCTCGCCCGCGGAAGCACCTTCCCGCAGCGGCGTCCCGATGGAGGTGGCGATGAGGCCGAGACTGCTTCCCGACACACATCTGCTGCCCTCCGACCGAGGCGTGGTGATCAGCGGGCCCCGGCACACCGCCGCCTTCGCGCTGCCGGGCATGTATCCCTGGCTGGAGCGGCTGCGCCCGTTCCTGGACGGCCGGAGCAGTCTGGACCAGCTCACCGCCGGCCTCGCGCCGCAGGCCGCCCGGCATGTCCGCACACTGGTGGACCTGCTGGTCAGGGAGGGTTTCGCACGGGACGCCGCGCGGGATCTGCCGCACCGACTGAGTCCGGAGGTCCGCGCACGGCACGCCTCGCTGATCGACTTCGTCGCGGCGCGCGCCGACTCGCCCGAGCACCGCTTCGAGCGGTACCGCGACTGCGCCCCCGTGGTGGTCGGTGCGGGACGGCTGGCGGGCGCCCTCGTTCTCGCCCTGATCGCCTCGGGTGTGGCACACATACGCCTGCACATCGACGAGGCCGCGGACGACGGCACGGCCCGGCTGCGGGACTGCGTCGCGCTGCTGCGCGAGGAGGACCATTCCTTCCGATACGAGGAACTGGACGGCCCTCTCGACCGACTCCCTCCCGACACCGGCGTGTTACTGCTCGGTTCCGATGTGTTCACCCCCGATTCCATGGCGCGGGCCCACACCCTCGCGGAACGCGCCGGGGTCCGGTACGGGCAGGCGGTGGGCCGAGGGGACCACATCGTGATCAGCGCCGTGAGCGAGCCCCGCGGTGCGTCGGAGTCACCGCCCCCCGGCGACTCGTCCGACAGCGGCGGATCCGCACGGGAGACGACCGCAAGCACCGGGGGCAACGCACGGACACGGAAGCCGAGTTCCTACCTCGGCGGCCCGGTCGCCGCACTCGCCGCCGACCAGCTCTGCCTGCACCTGCTGTACCGGACGGCAGGGCTGGACGGCCCGGACGTCGACGGCCGCCCCTCACCGGTCGCCGAGCCGGTGGCACTGGACCTGCGCACCGGCCGCCTCGTCGGCGCGGACGCGGCGTGACCGGCACAGCGAGCGCTGCGCGCCCGGCCGAGGTGACGGTGCCCGACGGCCCGTTCCCCATGGACCTCTGGTCCGAGGCGGTCTACTCCCGCCGCGCCATCCCGGACACGCTCGCCGCCGGTGCCCCGGTCCCGGGCACGACCGACCCCGGCCAGGACCCGCTTCCCGCCGGTCCCCCCCTGCCGCTGGCGCCGCCACCGCTGCGGCTCCCGCCCTCCCCCGGTTCCCCGGCCGACCTCGCCGATCCTGCCGTCCTCGCCGCGCTGCTGCACTACTCCTACGGTCTGCTCCAGCACGATCCGACCCCGGGCGGCCGTCCACTGCACCGTGCGGTGGCCTCCGCCCGCTGCCGCTACCCGAGCGAACTGACCCTGGTCACCACCCAGGCGGCGTACCGCTTCGATCCGCTTCGTCATCAGCTCGTCGGCCTCGGCGTCTCCTCCGCGGCCCGTCGGCCGTTCGCCCCGGGCCCGCCCGCGTTCCTCGTGATCACCAGCCGCTTCGCCCGCACCGCGCGCCTCTACGGCGACTACGCGCCGCGCCTGTGCGCCCAGGAAGCGGGGATGCTGCTGGGCGCGGCGCACCTGGTGGCCGCCGCACTCGGCCTGCCCGCCCGGCCCGGCGCGGACCTGGGGACCCTGCTCGGGCTGTGCGCGAACTGGCTGCCGGAGGCCGGTGAACACCCCATGGGATACGTGGAGTTGGGCCCCGAACCGTCCACCGTTGCCGATCCGGCCTCCCTGAGGGCCGGCGGTCCGCCCTGGCTGCCGCCCGACCTGGCCTCGGTGCTGCGGGCCCGCCACTCCGGTGCCGCGATCTTCGACCCGGCCCCGGTGGCCGCCCCGGCGCGGTTGCTCACCGAGCTCGGCGCCGCCCTCGCCGACGCGCCGTTCGACGACTTCTCCTGCCATCTGCTGGTCAGCCGGGTCACCGGCACCGGGCCGGGGCACCTTGTGCACGACGGCGGACAGACCCGCCGGGTCCAGGACGGCGACCCGCTTCCGCTGCTGGAGCAGATCGGGCAGACCGAGGGCCGGGTGTCGGTCAACTTCCGCGCCACCGCCTGCACGGCCTACATCGCCGTCCGGCGCGGCGAGGCGGTGGCGAAGTACGGCGCGGACGCGTTCCGCAGGCTGCATCTGACCGCGGGGGCGGTGGCCCACCGGATCTGTGTCGTCGCCGCCCGGAACGGGCTCTCCGCCCGGGTGCACAACGGCTACGACGCCGCCCGCGCCGCACATCTGCTGGGCCTGTCCCCGGACGAGGAGACGGTCCTCTTCCAGGTGGCCCTCGGCACGGCGCGGCCCGGCGCCTCCTTCCGGGTCCCGGTGGTCTTCTGATGAGCACCGGGACTCCACCCGTCCGCCCCGCCCCCACGGCCACCTGCCCCGCCCCCGGTCCGTGCTCCGCATCCTCCGCCGACGTCCTCTCCGCCCCCTTCGGCGTACGCGTCGCCGGTCTGCCCGCCACCGCGCTGGACGCCTCCCGTATCCCGCACAGCACCGAACTCGCCGTGCGGATCGCCTCGTTGGACCAGCGGCTCGCCCTCGACGCGGCGCGCCTCGGCGAAGAACTGCACGGGGTGATCGGTACGGAGGCCGCGCGCCCGTTCAAGGCCCGGCTGGTGGGGCTGCGCCGAGCCGTCCATCAAGGCGCCCGTATCGCCGCGCTGCTGGACAGGGCGGCCCCAGCGCACGTCCTCGGCACCGCCCTCGCCGAGGGCCTGCACCGGCACACCGCCCTGCTGGGCACCCGGGGCGAACTCTTCGCCGAGCTGGAGCGTCTCCTCCCCGCCGAGACCCGTTCCGCCGCGGCGGCCCTGGCGGAGCTCGTCGAGGACCGGGCGTTCGCCGCCGGTCTCGGGTATGCCAGCGCCGATCTGTACGCGGACGTGCTGCGCTGGCGCGAACGCGCCCGAGCCGGACGGCGGCCACTGGACGGGGCGGCCGTCCGGCTGGCCAAGTACGCGGCCCGCGCGATGGCCAAGCCCAGCCCGCTCACCACCTTCGCCGCGAGCGGGTTCGGCCGCTGGGCGGCGGACGCGGGCGCCGCGGTACGCCTGGAGAGCACCGTCCGGACCGAGGTGGCCGAAGCCGGTCTGCTGCCGCTGTCCCGGATCGCCGCCGCCCTCGCGCTGCTGCCCGAGCTGGAGGAGGCCGTGGAACTGCGGGTCAACCCGTGGGCCACCCGGGTACGTTCCCCGGGCGGGGACGAGGAGTGGCTGTTCACCGTGCCGGGCCCGTCCGGTGCCGTACGCTCGCTGCCCGCCACACCGGCGCTGGAGGCGATCCTGGCGGCGGTCCCCGAGGGCGGAAATCCCCGGCGGCTGCGCGCCCTGCTCGGCGCACCCGGGCCGACCGGTGGCACCACTGCCCGGCCCGGGGCGGCCACCGCCGACGCCGCAGACGCCGTCGTCGCACAGCTCGTCCGGCTGGGGCTGCTGGAAGTACGCCTCGGCCTCCCGGACCAGGAACTGGACGCGGCCTCGCTCTGTGACTGGCTCGGCAAGCGGCTGCCCGCACCGGCCGCCACACAACCGACCGGCGCACAGCCCACCGACACACAGCCGTCCGCCCCGCAGGCGGCCGACCGCGTCAGGCTCCTGCTCGCCGATCTGTGCGCGGTCCGCGACGCAGCGGACGCCGCCCGCGCCGCCGAGCCCGGATCCCACGGACGTATCGCCGCCACCGTGCACACCCGCACCACGGACGCGGCCCACCGGCTCGGACTGCTCGGTCCGGCCGGGCGACCGGAGCGCGGCACACCGTACTTCCACAACACCGTCGTCACCGGTACCGCCGCTGTCCTCGACCCGGCCGCCTGGCGGACCGCTCTCGCGGATCTCGCCCTGGTGCCCGCCCTGCTCGCCCCCTTCGACACCCTCGCGCCCCGGCGGGAGGCGCTGGGACAGCGCGCCGCGAGCGCCTACGGGCCGGGCTTCGTACGGCCGTTGTCCACCTTCCTCAAGGACTTCGGCGCCCACTGGGACCGAGCCGAGCCGAACACCCCGGACGCACCGGATTCAGTGTTCGCCACCGCGCGGGACACGCGACGGCAGGACGAACTGCGCCGTCTGATCTCCGGTACCACGCCCGGCCCCGACGGCACGGTCCGGCTCGACCCACGAGCCGTCCGCGAGCTGTGCGCCGCCTGGCCCGACCCGCACACCTCCGGCGACCGCCACACCTGCTACGTCCAGACACTCCCCGGCAGAGACACAGACACAGACACACACGCACGCCCGGACACGAGCACGGACACGGACGCAGGCACCGGTCCCGCGCTGGTGCTCAACACGGTCACCGGCGGCCACGGCACCGGCCGCACCCGGACCGCCCGCCTCCTCGGCGCACCGCGCACACACCCGGACCCGGCCACCACCCTCACAGCACCCGAGAGCGAACAGAGCGGCATCCTGTACGCCGAGTTCGACGCCGCCTTCGGCAGTGCCCTCAACCAGCGCGCCCCCGCCACCCGGTACACGATCGACCTCGACGGCTCCACCTCGCACCGGCCCCCCGGCCGGCTGATCCGACCCGCCGACCTGGACGTCGCGCACGACCGGCACACCGGGCACCTGCGCCTCACCCACCGCCCCACCGGCCGCGTCGTACGACCACTGCACCTGGGCCTGCTCGCCACCCCGCTGCTTCCGCTGCCGGCCCGGCTGCTGGTGGAGGTCTTCGGCCCGGCCTCGTACACCTTCTGGTCGGACTGGCCCCAGCTCTGGCAGTTCCTCCCGCCGGACCCGGCCGCCGCTCCGCCCCGCCCCGGCGCGGGGACGGGGCCCGGGACTGGCTGGACGAAAATGCCCCGGCTCGCGCTCGGAAGCGTGGTGCTGCGCCGCGCGACCTGGTTCGTCGGCCGGGGACAGGCGCCCGTACGCGCCGCCGGGGAGCAGGACGCCGCCCACCTGGTCCGGGTACACGCCTGGCGCGCCGCCCTCGGCCTGCCCCGGCGCTGCTTCCTGCGCGTGCTCACCCCGCGCCCCGCCGGGGGTTTCGCGGGCCCCGCGCTGCACGACAAGGACCGCAAGCCGGTCTACCTCGACTTCTCCCATCCCCATCTGCTGCGTGTCTTCGAGCGGGCGGCGGCCACGGACCGGCCGCTGCTCCTGACCGAGGCCCTGCCCGACCTCCACGACGCGCCCGCCCACCGGGACGGCCGCCGTCACGCCGCCGAATTCCTGATCGAGCTGCCCGGCACGGCGGTCCCGGCGCAACAGGGGCGGTCGGAATCATGCTGACCCCTACCGCCGACGGCGCAGACGGCTCCGGGTCGACGGACCGATGGGTGAGCGCTCACGTGTTCACCGCCCACCCGCTGGACCTGGTGATACGCGACCTGGTCCACGAGGTCTCCGGCGAACTGCGCCGATGCGGTCTGATCGACCTGCTCTTCTTCCTCCGCCACTGGCAGGGCGGCCCTCATCTGCGCCTGCGGGTACGCCTCACCGAACCGGCCGCCGAACCCGAGGTGCGCGCCGTGCTGACCGCTCATACCGAGGCGTTCTTCCAAGTCCTGCCCGCCTCATCATCTATGACTGAGCGTCAATATCAGTTGCTCGCAGCGGAGTTGTCCGCGCATGAACCAGAGAGCGAACCCGGAACCCTGGCGTGCAACGACAGCCTGGCGTTCCTCCCCTACCGCCCCGAACACGCCAAGTACGGCCGGGGCACGGCGTTGCGTGCGGCCGAGGAGTCCTTCGGCGTGTGCAGTGAGCTGGCCACCGCCGCCGTGGCCGCCCGCCGGAGCACGGCCCAGCGGATGGCGTACTGCTTCGCCCTGCTGACCGGCACCCTGGACCCGCGCACCGCCGCGCCCGCGCGGCGGCCGGATCCGGCGGTGGCGGCTCAGTACCGGGGCCGACGCGACGCACTGCTCGGCGTCGCCCGCGCGGCACGGGCGGCGCACGCGGCGGCCCCGGAACAGGCCGCCGTGGCACACGAGCGGGCCGACGCCGACCCGGTGGCCCGCTGGCTCACCGGCTGCCGCCGCGCCCAGCGGGAGGCCGCCGATCCCGCCCGGCTCGCCGGGCACCTGACCCACCTGGCCTGCAACCGCCTGGGCGTACGCCTCGACCAGGAGGCGACCCTGCGCGGCCTGGCCCGGCTCGCCGTTGCGGAACTCACCGGCAGCACCGGTCCCGCATGACCGCGGCCCCCCGCCGGGAGGCCCCGGCCGACCGAGAACCACGAAGGAGGCACTCCCCCATGGCAGGCAACCCGCCGACGGCCGAACCCCAGTGGCGCGCGGCTCATGTCGCGTACTTCGGCGACGACACCGACCAGCTGATCCTGCGGGCCGTTCGGCCGGTCATCGAGCGGTGCGCCGCTCACGGCGCCGCGGCCCATGTGCTGCGGCACTGGCGTCGCGGGCCGCATCTGCGCCTGGTGGTCCGGGCCACACCCGCCGTCTTCGCCGAGGTGGTGGAGCCCGCCGTACGCGAACTGATCGGCGGCCATCTGCGGGCGCACCCGTCCACGGCGCCCGCGCCCGACGAGGACGCGCTGCTGCCGCTGCACCGCCGCCTGGCCGAGGCCGAACGGGAGACCGGCCCGCTGACTCCCTTCTCCCCGGACAACTCCATCACCTGGGAGGCGCACGACCGCCGGATCGATGTGCTCGGGTGCCCGGTGGGCGCCGACGAACTCGCCCTGTTCTACGAGCGCACCAACGACCTGCTGTTCGAGCACCTGGAGGCCGTCGCCGCCGGTCTGCCGCGCGAGACACTGGCCCTGCGCCTGATGCTCGCCACCGCGCACACGCTGTGCCGGCATCCGCAGGACCCCTCGATCCGGCGCGGGTTCGTCTCCTTCCGCTCGCACGCCGAGGGGTACCTGAGCACGGCCGGTCCGCGGGCGCGGCAGGGCTTCGAGCAGCGCTACGCGGCCAACCGCGCGGTGCTCACCGCGCAGGTGCGTGCCGTGGTCGCGGCCTTCGACCCCGTCCCGCCCGGACCCGTCCCCACCGGACCCGTCCCGCCCGGCCCCGGCCTGCCCTCGACCGATGTGCCCGCGTCCGGTACGTCCGGTGCCGCTGCCCTCGCCGAGCCGGGCGGCGCGGCGACGCTGCACCGCTGGGTGGCCGCGATCGACCCGCTGGGCAGCCGCTGGACCGCGCTGTACGAGGCCGGTGAGATCCCCGAGGCGGAGATACCGGACGACGAGGAGAACGGCATCGGCGGTCTGCTCTCCGCCAGTCCGCTGCACCGGGCGATCAGCGGCAGCGCGACGTACAAGCGGATGATGTACCGCGATCCGCGCTTCCTGAGGTACCGCCTCATGCTCAACTACACCTATCTCCACCTCTCCCGGCTCGGCCTTCCGGGACTGAGCCGCTATCTGCTCTGCCATCTGGCGGCCGACGCCGTGGAGGAGGTCTACGGGGTCAGCGCCCTCCAACTCGTCCTGGCCACCGCCGAGAACACCGGCACCGCGCGCGGCCCCGAGACCGAGAAGGCCAAGGAGACCGAGGAGGCCAAGGAGAGCGAGGAGACCGACGAGAGCGGTGGCGGTGCCCCGCGAGCCGTCGCCGTACCCGCGCGGACCCGCGGATGACGGCCCCCGCACCGGCTGCCGGTTCCGGCACCCGTCCCCCGTCCGACGAGACCGGCGGTGCCGCGGCACGCCGCTACCACGCCCGGTACGGCAGTGTGCTGCCCGCCATCGACCCGGCGGCGGGCAGCACCCCGCCCAAGCACCATCCGGGGGCGCGCGTCCTCCCGCTGCCGTATCCACCGGCCTTCCCGCCCGCCCCCGCGGCGGACCGCCCTTCGCCGTCCCCGGACCCGGACCTCGCCCCCGACCCGCGGGACCTGGAACACCTGGGCGCCCTCCTCGCGCTGCTGAACGGCGTCACCCGCGCCGACTGGACGGACGGCCGCGTACGCGCCGGACGGCCGGTGCCGTCCGGTGGCGGCACCTATCCGGGCGAGGTGTATGTGGCGACCTCCTCCGGTCTCTGCCACTACCTGCCGGCGGCGCACGCCCTCGAACTGCTCTCCGAGACCGACCTGCGCGCCGACCTCGCCGGTGCGCTGAGCCCGCCTCCGGCGGCGCCGCCGGAGGTGCTGCTGCTGATCAGCAGCCGGCTGGGGGCGAATCTGGCCCGCTACGGACCGTTCGGCCACCGCCTCCAGGCGCTCGACACGGGTGTGCTGGCCGGGCAGGCACTCACCCTGCTGGAGTCGGCCGGTGCCGCGCCGACGGCGCACGCGCTGTTCGCGCAGGAGCACGTGGGGCGGCTGCTCGGCCTGGACGCGGAGACGGAACGCGTCCACGCCGTCGTCACCGCCGGGCGGCCGGGCCCCGTGGCGTCCGGCGCCGCGTTGCCGAACCGCCGTACGGCCAGGTCCGGTTACGAGCCAGCCCCGGTCCCGCTGGCCCAGGTGCTCGGCGTTCTGGACCGGGCGGCCCGCCCGGTGGCACTGGACCACACCCCGCCCGCCGACTGCGACCTCTACGTGGTGGCCCACCGCGTCACCGGGCTCGCGCCCGGCTGCCACCGCCGCGATCCGCGCACCGGGCGGCTGGTGCCGGTCGCCGACGGCGTCAGCGCGCGGGAGCTGTTCCCGACGGGCGGTCCGGGCGAGCTGGCCGCTTTCGAAGCCGCCTGCGCGGTGGTGGTGACCGGCAGCTACGAGGCGGGCTACCCGGTGTACGGGGACCGCTGGTACCGGATGCTCAATCTGCGGGCGGGTGTCCTCGGCCAGCGCATCGGCCTGGCGGCGGCCCGTGCCGGACTGGGTGCCGGGCTGCGCTGCGACACCGACACCGGGGCCGCCGACGCCGCCCTGCGCACACCCCCGGACCGTACGACGCTGCTGGCCGCGCTGCTCGGGCCGGAACGCGGCGCGGGCACGCCCTCCCATCACCTGCTCTTCAGCCCGGATGTTCCGCCTCCTGCCACCGGGTGACCGGGACTGCCCTCAGCGCATCAGCCGACCGTTCCCCCCTTCTCCAGCCGAGGACACCGTGCTCGCCTCCGACTCCGTTCCCCTTCTGCGTCCCGACGTCTTCCTCACCCCGAGCGGCAGCGGCACCGTGCACGTGCGCTCCAGCCGCGGCACCGATCTGATCGCCGCGCCGGGCATCGCCGCCTGGCTGGACCGGCTCGCACCGTTCCTCGACGGCACCCGTACGGTCGACCAGCTCGTCGGCGGTCTCGACGAGAACCGCCGCACGGTGGTCCTGCGCGTCCTGCGGCTCCTCGACGCGCACGGTCTGCTCGACGAGCGGTCCGCCGCCGGGCCCGACCCGCGCGCCGCCGCCCACGCGAGGATGCGGGTGCTGCTCCTCGGCGACCCGGAGCACACCCGCGCCCAGGCGGACGCGCTGCGGCTGACCGGCCTGCACACCACCACGGCGGTCGAGGACCTCGACGCGGCCCGGACAGCGGTGGCGGCGGGCGGCCACGACGCGCTGGTGCTGCTCACGGCCGATGCCGACACGCCGTCCGTCGCCCGGCTCGACGAGGACTGCCGCAGACACGGCCTGTGGTTCGCCGCCGCCGTCCGCGATGCCGCCGCCTGGTGGCTGGGCCCGAGCCTCGCCCCGGGCGCGGAGCGTGCCGCGGGCGGCTGGGCGGGTGCCTGGCTGCGGGTCCACGGCACCCGGGCCGCCGACCGCACCGCGGAGCCCCGTACTCCTGTCCCCCGCCCCGCCCCGGGTGCGGAGGCGGCCGCCGTGCTGCTGGCGCACCGGTTCCGGCAGGCCGTCCTGGACCCGGCCGCGCCCGAACCCCTCGTACGGCTGGACGCCGCCGCGCTGACCACCACCCGGCACCGCTACCGGCCCCATCCGGCCGCGCTCCCCGCCGCACCGGAGTCCGCCGAGACGTTCCTCGCCCGGATCGCGGCCCTGCGCGGCGGCCCCACGGTCGGCGACGACGAGTTCTCCCGGCGTGCCGCGGACTGCATCGACCCACGGGCCGGGCTGCTCGCGGAGCTGGACGAGGGCGGGCTTCCGCAGTTCCCCCGGCACGCGTCCAGCGCCCTGGTGCGCGATCCGCACACCGGCCGGGCCGGGCACCGGGTCCACGCCACCGGCCGCGACTTCACCGCCGCACGGCTGCGCACCGCGCGACGCGCCCTGCTCCACTACGCTCAACTCGCCCTCGATCCGAGGCGGTTCGTCGACACTCCCGAGGGGCCCGCGCTGTGGGCCTGGTCCCCGGAGCTGGGCACGGCCCGCCTGGTCCCGGCGGCCTCCGTGTCCGCTCAGGCGCCGCGCGTACCGCGCGGACTCGGCGCGGGCGCCACGTTCGACGAGGCGCTGGCGGCGGCGCTGAGCGATCTGCGCGGCCCCACGCGCGGCGCGCTGATCGTTCCGCTGGACCACGACCCGGCGGCCACCGAGGTCCTGCCCCACCTGCTGAAAGCGGTGCGCTGCGATGACTGAGACCCTGCTGCCCGTCGCCGCGCGGCTGCACCACGACGGGGGCCTCGTCGGCGGTGCCCTGGCCCGACGGCTGACGACCGCGTCCCCGGCAGACGGGTCGGGCATCAGGATCTTCTCCGCCGACACACCTGACGCCTTGTCAGCACTGCTTTCCGGTCAGGATGTCGGAGAAGCGCCCTTCCTGCTCGTCGTCGCCGAGCTGGACCGCGTGGTCGTCGGGCCGCTGGTCCGGCCCGGTGTCCCCGGCTGCCATCGGTGCCTCGCGGCCCGGCGCGCCGGGGCGCGGGCCGACGCGGCCGAGGCTGCGGCCCTGGAAGCCGCTCACGGCAGCCGGCTGACCGGCATGGTGTCCCCGCTGCTCACCCCGTCGGCCGCCGATCTCGCCGCGACCCTCGCCCTGCACCGGCTCACCGCAGCGGACGACGCCGCTCCCGCCGTCACCATGCTCCGCCTCGCCGATCTGGGGATCAGCCGCCACGCCTTCCGGCCCGATCCGCACTGCGCGCACTGCGGCGGCCTGCCCGACGACTGCGCCGCCGGTGCCGTGATCCCGCGCGTCCCCCGGCCCAAACCGGACCCGGCGGTCCTGCGGGTACGGGACCTGCGTGCCGAGCGGACGGAGCTGGAGGCCCGCTACGCCGACGACGAGACCGGCGTCCTCAAGGGGCTGCGCGCCCGCGGCCTGCACACGCTGCCGTTCGCCGAGGCCAAGGTCGGCCCGCCCGAGTCGGTCGACGGCGGGTACGGCCGCGCCCTCGACTTCCGTACCGCCAGGGTCACCGCGGTCGCCGAGGCGCTGGAGCGGCTGGGCGGTGGCCGTCCGGGGGGACGGCGCACCGTGGTGCGCGGCAGCCACCGCGAACTGGCCGCCCTGCACCCCGGCGGCGTCCTGGACCCGGCGACCACCGGCGCCCACGAACCGCACCGCTACCGGGAGCCGGGCTTCCCCTTCCAGCCGTACCACGCCGATCTCGTCCTGCCCTGGGTCTGGGGCTACTCGCTCACCCGGGAGCGCCCGGTCCTGGTCCCCGAGCACCTGGCCTACTACCGGCTGGGACGGCACAGCCCGGGGGACGTCCGGCCGTTCGTCTCCGAGATCTCCAACGGCTGCGCGCTCGGCGGCTGTGTGGAGGAGGCCGCCCTGTACGGTCTGCTGGAACTCGCCGAGCGCGACGCCTTCCTGCTCACCTGGTACGCCCGGCTGCCGGCGCCCGCGCTCGATCTGTGCTCCGCGCGCGACCGGCGGATCGGTCTGCTCGCCGACCGGATCCGCGAGAGCACCGGCTATCGCGTCGAGGTGTTCGACGTGACCGGCGCGGAGGGCATCCCCAGTTTCTGGGCCGCCGCCGTCGACACCCGGCCGGACGCCGGATCCGGTCCGGGGGTGCCGCGTCCGGGCGTGCTGTGCGCCGGGGGTTCGGGGCTCGATCCCGAACGCGGTGTCTTCGGCGCGCTGCACGAGCTGGTCACCGCCGTCGAGGCGTACCGGATGGTCTATCCGCAGCGTGCGGCGGACGCCGCCCGGATGCGCGACGACCCCGAGCAGGTGCGGCTGATGGACGATCACGCGCTGCTGTACTGCGATCCGGTGGCGGCCCGCCGCCTGGACTTCCTGCTCGGTCCGGGCGGCGGGCCGCCACGGGAGCGCACCGGTCTGCGGGAGCTGACCGAGCGCCACGCCTGGCCGCGCCATGCCGATCTGCGCGCGGATCTGGACGAGTTGGTGGGCCGTTTCGCCGCGTCCGGCCTGGAGGCGATCGTCGTCGATCAGACCACCCCGGTGCACGCCGAGGCCGGTCTCTCCTGTGTCAAGGCGCTCGTCCCGGGCCTGCTGCCGATGACCTTCGGCCATCATCTGCGCCGGATCAGCGGTCTGGACCGCGTGCTGACCGCCCCGCACACCCTCGGCCACACCACCGCGCCGCTCCGCCCCGAGGAGGTCAACCCGCATCCGCACCCGTTCCCGTGACCGCGTACGCGCGGGCGAGGGCGAGGGCGCGTGCGCACGTGTCGCCCGCGCGGGACCGCGGGCCCCGAGCACCGGCTCGTGGGCCCGCGGTCCCGTGCCGTCCGGCGGCGGGTCAGACGACCAGGACGCGCCGTCCGCGGGTGTGCCCGGCCTGGCTGTCGATGTGTGCCGCCGCGGCGTCGCGGAGCGGATACGTCTTCTCGACCGGGATGTGCAGCCGTCCCCGCGAGATGAGGTCCACGGCCTCGGTGAGCGCGTCCGGCACGCTGCCGGCCACGCCGGAGAAGCGGGCTCCGAACTCCGGTGCGCCGAGGTCGGCGATGGAGACGACCTTGTGCGGATCGCCGGTCAGTTCGACGAGTTCACGGATCACACCGGACCCGGCCAGGTCGAGCGCCGCGTCGACGCGGCCGAGCCGCCGCACCCGCTCGACCCACCCGTCCCCGTACGTCGTGGCGAGGGCGCCCAGGCTCCGCAGATAGTCCTGGTTCGCCGCCCCGGCGGTGCCGATCACGGTGATGCCGCGCTCGCGGGCGATCTGGAGCACCGCCGATCCCACGCCGCCGGACGCGCCGCTGACCAGCAGCGTCTGCCCGGACCGCACACCGACCTCGCGGATGATGCGCAGCGCGGTCTCGACCACGGAGGGGTATCCGGCCGCCTCCTCGAACGTGAGGCCCTCGGGCATCAGCGCCCAGGCCGACAGCACGGCGAACTCGGCGTAGGTGCTCGACCCTTCGCCGAACACCCGGTCTCCGGTCGCGACCCCTTCGACGCCCTCTCCGACCTCGTCCACCACCCCCGCGGCGTCCAGGCCGACTCCGGCGGGCAACTCGAGGGGATGGGCCGCCAGGATCTGGCCCTCACGGACACGCCAGTCGACGGGATTCACACCTGCCGCCCGTACGGCGACACGTATCTGGCCTGGGCCCGCGTGGGGCTCCTCGGCGTCCAGGAGGCGCAGCACGTCCGGGCCGCCGAACTCGGCGAAGCTCACTTTCTTCATGCCGCCGAACCTAACACTATCGGTTAGGTTTTCAAAACTGTTAGCCTTTTGCATCCGGTAGCGGTACTCGCGATGCGCACGCCGTTCGTCGCGCACGCCGTTCGCCGCACGGGCCGGACGGCGTGCGCACCGCGGGCCCGCTCACCAGCGGACGGCGGTGAAGTCGACGGGACGGGGCCGCAGCAGCCGGGTGCGCTCGGTGAGGGAGCGCAGCCGCCGGGACATCTCGTCGGCGGGCAGCCGGCGGCGGTCGCCGTGGCCCGGCAGGACCCACTCGAACCGCAGTTCTCCGGCCACCCTGGCGAGGGAGGCGGCCAGCTCCTCGACCGAGTACCACGTCACGCTCTCCGCGACCTCCAGGTCACCGGTGGTACGCGACCAGTAGAAGCTGTCCCCGGTGAAGCAGTACCGCCGGTCGGCGAGGTAGAGGACGCTCCCCCGGGTGTGGCCGGGCAGCGGCAGAGCGGTGACGCCCTCGCCGACGTCCACCGCGTCCAGACCGCGGATCACCCGGTCCGCGTCCGGTGCCGCGTCGAGGTCGCCCTCGTGGATCCACAGCCGGGCGCCGAAGTGGTCGGCGTAGTCGCGGCCGTGGGCGGCGTGGTCCCGGTGGGTGAGCAGGACGTCGGTCACGGATCCTACGGCCGCGTACCGCGCGGCGAGGGCGGGGCTCCAGCGCGGGGTGTCGATCATCATCACGCTGCCGGACGGCCGCTTGAGCAGGTAGGAGTTGGCTCCCGCGGTGTGCCGGGAGTTGTGGCCGCAGATCAGCACGCCGTCGTCCAGGGCCATCGGGAAGGGGTCGAGCGCGGGGTCCGGCCGTCCGGTCGCCGGGCGCACCGAGCGGGTGGGGCAGGCGAAGGCGGCGGCGTGTAAGCGCCTCGTCTCCGCCTCGTCGCGCGGCGCCCGCAGCATGTGCGAGCGTCCTTGCGACTCGCCGATCAGCTCCGGTGCGAACTGCCGTGCGACATCGCAGTTGGTGCACCGGTCGTCCACGTACCAGCCGTCCATGGCAGGGCTCCTTCCAGCGGGGACGGCCCCGGCCGGGGCCGCTCTCCAGGGATACGCCACCGGGCGGCGGGACCGGTAGGTCCCACAGATCTTGCGCTTGGCGACACCACCCTCTCTCACCGCCCGCCGGAAAGGGTGGTTCACACCTGATCGTCCCGCCCTTCGGGGCGGTCAGGCGTCCCAGGTCCAGTCGGCGACCTCCGGCAGGTCCGTGCCGTGCTCGCGGATCCAGGCGTGGTGGCGCAGCCGTACGTCCTCCATGCGCTGGCGCACGGCGGCGGCGCGCACGGCGAGGCCGGGGACGCGGTCGATGACGTCCATGACGAGGCGGTAGCGGTCGAGGTCGTTGCCGACCACCATGTCGAACGGGGTGGTCGTGGTGCCGATCTCCTTGTAGCCGCGGACGTGCAGGTGCTGGTGGCCCGAGCGGCGGTAGGCCAGGCGGTGGATCAGCCACGGGTAGCCGTGGTAGGCGAAGATCACCGGCCTGTCGGCGGTGAACAGGCCGTCGTACTCGAAGTCGTTCATGCCGTGCGGGTGTTCCTCGCTGGGCAGCAGCCGGGCGATGTCCACGACGTTCACCACGCGCACGGCGAGTCCGGGCAGCTCGCGGCGGAGCAACTGGGCCGCGGCCAGCACCTCCTGGGTGGGCACGTCGCCCGCGCAGGCCAGCACGACGTCCGGTTCGCGGGAGCCGTCCTCGGTGCCCGCCCAGTCCCAGACACCGGCTCCGCGCGCGCAGTGCGCCTTCGCCGCTTCCATGGGGAGCCAGTCGAAGCAGGGCTGCTTCCCGGCGACGATCACATTGACGTAGTCGCGGCTGCGCAGGGCGTGGTCGGCCACCGACAGCAGGGTGTTGGCGTCCGGCGGGAAGTAGACGCGTACCGCCTCGGGGCTCTTGTTGAGGATGTGGTCGACGAAGCCGGGGTCCTGGTGGGAGAAGCCGTTGTGGTCCTGGCGCCACACATGCGAGGTCAGCAGGTAGTTGAGGGAGGCGATGGGCGCGCGCCAGGGCAGCCGCCGGGTGGTGCGCAGCCACTTGATGTGCTGGTTGACCATCGAGTCGACGATGTGCGCGAACGCCTCGTAGCAGGAGAACAGCCCGTGCCGCCCGGTGAGGAGGTAGCCCTCCAGCCAGCCCTGGCAGGTGTGTTCGGACAGGATCTCCATGACCCGGCCGTGCCCGTCGAGGTGTTCGTCCACGTCCAGTGTCCGGGCCTGCCAGGCCTTGCCGCTGGCGTCGTAGACGGCCTGGAGGCGGTTGGAGGCGGTCTCGTCGGGGCCGACGAGGCGGAAGTCGCGGCGGTCGGCGGTCGCGGCCATGACGTCGCGGAGCAGGTCGCCGAGGACGCGGGTCGGTTCGTGCAGGGTCGCGCCGGGCCGGTCGACCGCGACGGCGTGCTTCTCCAGTGGCGGCAGGGGCAGTTCGCGCAGCAGCAGTCCGCCGTTGGCGTGCGGGGTGGCGCCGAGCCGCCGGGTGCCGTGCGGGACGCAGGCCAGGACGTCCGGGCGGGGCGTGCCGTACTCGTCGAAGAGTTCCCGCGGCCGGTACGAGCGCAGCCACTCCTCCAGTTGCCGCAGATGTGCGGGGTTGTCGCGCACGGCGGCCAGCGGGACCTGGTGGGCGCGCCAGGTGCCTTCCACGGGCAGGCCGTCGACCTCGGCGGGTCCGGTCCAGCCCTTGGGGGTGCGCAGGACGATCACCGGCCAGCGGGGCCGCTCGGTGGCGCCGTCCTCGCGGGCGGCCCGCTGGAAAGCGGTGATCCGGTCGACGGCGGTGTCCATGGCGGCGGCCAGGGCCCGGTGCACCGCGGCCGGTTCGTCGCCGGTGACATGGATCGGGTCGTGTCCGTAGCCCCTGAGCAGGGCGTCGAGTTCCGCCTCGGGGATCCGGGCGAGCACCGTGGGGTTGGCGATCTTGTAGCCGTTGAGGTGCAGGATCGGGAGCACGGCTCCGTCGTCGACCGGGTCGAGGAACTTGTTCGCGTGCCAGGAGGCGGCCAGCGGTCCGGTCTCCGCCTCGCCGTCGCCGATGACGCAGGCCACCAGCAGCCCGGGGTTGTCGAGGGCGGCGCCGTAGGCGTGGGTGAGGGAGTAGCCCAGTTCGCCGCCCTCGTGGATCGAGCCGGGTGTCTCGGGGGCGACATGGCTGGGGACCCCGCCGGGGAAGGAGAACTGCCGGAACAGCCGCTCCATCCCGGCCGCGTCCCGGGTGACGTCCGGGTAGGTCTCCGTGTACGAGCCCTCCAGCCAGGAGTTGGCCAGCACCGCGGGCCCGCCGTGCCCGGGTCCCCAGACGCACAGCGCGTCCAGGTCCCGTGCCTTGATGACGCGGTTGAGGTGGGTGTGGACCAGGTTGAGTCCGGGAGAGGTGCCCCAGTGGCCGAGCAGCCGCGGTTTGATGTGCTCCCGGCGCAGCGGCTCGGTCAGCAACGGGTTGGCGAGGAGATAGATCTGACCGACCGCCAGGTAGTTGGCGGCCCGCCAGTGGGCGTCCAGTGACCTGAGTTCCTCCTCCGTCAAGGGGGTGTGCGCCTGCTGCGTGTCGACGGACATCGGGTTCCTTTCCGTGTCGGTGCACGGTCCGGGCGGCGGCGGGTTCCGGCCGGTGGCTCCCGCCGTCCGCCGAACGGACGGGTACCCGCGGGAGCGGCCCGTTCCACAGGATCGCCGGTGCCGCAGGGCCGATCGGCCGAAAGGCACGGGGCGCCGCCCGGGCGGCCGACCGGGGCGTGGGGGGGCACCGGCCCGGTCTGCCGTCCGGGCGGCGGTCAGTTCCGGCAGGTGCTGTCGCGGGACGGCAGGACACCTGTCGTCAGGTAGGCGTTGACGGCGTGTTCGACACAGGGGTTCCTCGGGGCGAAGAGTCCGCCGTAGACGGTGTGGCGGAAGGCGCCGCGCAGGGTGACCAGACGGGAGCCCCGCAGGGCGCGGTGTGCCGCCAGTTGCCCCTGGTAGACGGCCGCCGGGTCCCCGGTGTCGCCCACCATCAGCAGCGGAACGTCGTTGCGGACCGCTGTGGGCGGCTCCGCCGGGGCGGCCGGCCAGAACGTGCACGGGGTGACGGTGCGGGTGAGCGGCCCGAAGAGCGGGTCGTCGGCGCGGTGGGCCTGGATGTCCCGGTAGTAGGTCTCCGGGTCGCGGGAGGCCGCCGGCCGGTCCGCGCACTGGCTCGCGGTCTGGACGGCGAACGAGCCGTCCGTGTCCGGGGCGGCCAGACCGGTGAGCGCCTGCTCCAGGCTCGGGGTGGGCTCGGCCCCGTCGCCGCGGGCGGCCCGCAGGAGCACCCGGACGTCGGCGGCGTAGCCCGCGTACGTCTCGTCGCTGTCGCCCGCGGTGACGTTCCACAGGAGCTGCGGCAGGTTGCCGCTGTCGACGGTGTGGGCGCCGAGCCGGACCGGGGCGCGGGCGACGGCCCGGTCCAGCTCGCCGACGCTCTCCATGACCTCGTCGGCGGTGGAGCCGAGACCGTAGGTGCTGTCGCGGCGGGCGGCCCAGGCCGCCCAGTTGCGCAGGGCCCGGGTGACGGCCGGACCCAGGGCGGCGGTCTGGTCGGGGCCGTACGTGTCGGCGTCCAGGGTGCTGTCGAGCACCACCCGGTCGGTGCGGCCCGGGAAGAGCTGTGTGTACACCTGGCCCAGATAGGTGCCGTAGGAGGAGCCGAGATAGCTGATCCTGCGTTCGCCGAGTGCGGCGCGGATCACGTCCATGTCGCGGGCGGTGTCGCGGGTCGAGACGTGCGGCAGCTCCGTGCGGTGGTCCGCGCAGCGTGCCGCCAGGTCCCTGGCGCGTGCGACGGTCCTCTCGAAGCCGGCCCGGCCGGTCCCGGCGGAGCCGATGGAGACGGACGGCCAGCCGCAGTCGAGGGGGCTGCTGCGGCCGACGAACCGCGGGTCCATGCCGATCACGTCGTAGCGCGCGGCCAACTCGGGTTCCGCCTGGCGCAGTTGCAGGGCGAGGGCGCGGACCGGCACACCCGGGCCGCCGGGGTTGTAGAACAGGGTGCCGTGCCGGTGGGCGGGGTCCGTGGCGGGCAGCCGCGTGAGGGCGACCGTGAGGGTGCGGCCCTCCGGGTGGCGGTGGTCCAGGGGCACGGTGGCCTCGGCGCACCGGGCTCCGGCCCGGTCGAGCGCCGTGCCCTCGGCGTCCTTCGGGCCGTCCGCGCAGCTGTGCCAGGCCAGGGTCTGGCGCTCGAAGCGGGCCGGGCCCTGCCCGCCGGTCGCGGCCCCGGCCCGGGTGGTGCATCCGGTGATCAGGGACGCGCTCGTCAGGGCCGCCAGGGCGGCGGCGCACATGGCTCTTCCGCGTGGGGACAGCATCGTCGTGTCTTCTCCTTCGGGTCCGGGGCAGCGGGTCACGGCACGAACGTCGCCGTCCGCCGCCCGACGACGCTAGGCCGCGGTCACCGGCCGGCACATCGGCCCGCGGTCGGTGGTCCGGCCGGTGTGCCGCCCCCGGTGTCCT
Organism: Streptomyces sp. PsTaAH-124; assembly: GCF_000373685.1. Lineage (NCBI taxonomy): Bacteria > Bacillati > Actinomycetota > Actinomycetes > Kitasatosporales > Streptomycetaceae > Streptomyces > Streptomyces sp. PsTaAH-124. The sequence goes on from NZ_KB892162.1 coordinate 205,994, forward strand.
CCTCCCGTCCGGCGCTCGCGGACGGGCGATGACCTGCGCCTTCGCCCTCCGGGGAGGATGCGCCTCGGGGGTGTCCCCTACGACTGAGGGTGCGGTCGGGGCGGCGAAGGCATCGCGCCCGTCCGGCAGCGGCCCGGGAGACCGGGCGTCCGTGCAGGTCAGCGCACGGATTTGCCACTGGAGGAGGAACGCGGCTCATCCTGGGGGCGCAGAGCGGAGCTGATGCTTTCCGCCGGGCGGCGTACGTGGCCCGCGCGTGGGCGGCCTACCGTTTCAGTGCGCCGTACCGGACCGACGAAGTGGGGGAACGATGGCCGCACCTGCCGTCGCCCGGATACCGGCCTTCGTCCGGGACGCCCTGCTGGTGGCCGTGCTGTGCGGGGCGACGCTGCCCGCGACGGCCGGGGAACCGGTGCCGGTGGCGCTGAGTTCGGCGCTCCTGCTGCCGCTGCTGTGGCGTCGGCGTGCGCCGCTGCCGGTGTTCTGTGCCGTGGCCGCCGCCGCGTTCGTCCAGTGGCTGGCGGGCTGCCAGCTCCCGGCGGACGCCGCCCTGCTGATCGCCCTCGCCACGGTGGCCGCGCACACGGCCGGGCGCGAGGTGCTGGTGGCCTGCGCGGTGCTGGAGGGCGGCATCCTCCTGGCCTGCCACAGCTGGGCGGAGGAGGGCCGCTTCGTGTCCAGCGCGGTCGCGCTCAACGCGCTGGCCGCCGCTGCCGCCCTGCTCGGGGCGTACACACGCGCCCTCCGGGAGCGTACGGTCCACCTGGAGCGCGAACGGGACCAGCGGGCGCGGCTGGCGGTGGCCGGGGAACGGTCGCGCATCGCCCGGGAGATGCATGACATCGTCACCCACAACCTGTCCGTGATGGTCGCGCTGGCGGACGCCGCCGGATACGCGCCCCCGGACGAGGACCTGGCCCGTCCGGCGCTGGAGCAGATCTCCGGGACGGGACGGCAGGCACTGGCCGACATGCGGCGCGCGCTGGGGGTACTGCGGGCGGACACGGCCGAGACGGAGTCGCAACCGCTGCCCGGCATAGCCCGGTTGGAGGTGCTGGCCGAGCAGATGCGGGCCGCCGGACTGCCCACTGCCCTGGAGGTGCTCGGGGACCGCAGCCGGGTACCGGCCGCGGCCCAGCTGACCGTGTACCGCCTGGTGCAGGAAGCCCTCACCAACACGCTCCGGCACACCCCGCACGGCACCAGGGCCCGGGTCAGGGTCGTGTGTCTGGCCGAGGGTGTCACCGTGGATGTCGTCGACGACGGCCCCGGCGGGCGGAGCACCGGCCCGGCGCCGGGGCACGGCATCGCCGGGATGCGCGAGCGGGCCGCCGCCCACGGCGGGCGGCTGCTGGCCGGGCCGCTCCCGGACGGCGGCTGGCATGTCGGCGCGCGCCTCGGCCCCGGCGACGGGACGGCAGGGGGCCTGCGGCGGTGATACGTGTCCTGCTCGCCGACGACGAGGCGCTGCTGCGCATGGCGTTCCGCACCGTGCTGGGCGCGCAGCCGGACATGGAACCGGTCGGCGGCGCCGCCGACGGCGAGGAGGCGGTGCGGCTCGCCCGGCGGCTGCGGCCCGACGTGGTCCTCATGGACGTACGGATGCCGGGGACGGACGGGATCGAGGCGACCCGGCGGATCGTGCGGGCCGCACCGGACAGCAGGGTGCTCCTCCTCACCACCTTCGACCTCGACGAGTACGCGTTCGCCGGGCTCAGGGCGGGCGCGTCGGGCTTCCTGCTGAAGAACGCCCACCCCGAGCGCCTGCTCGCCGCCGTCCGCGAGGTGGCGGCGGGCGACGCGGCCGTCTCCCCGCGGGTCACCCGCCGTCTGCTGGACACCTGTGCGGCGCTTCTGCCGGGCGGCGGCGGCACCGGGCAGGAGGAGCGGCTGCGGCCGCTCACCGCGCGCGAGCGCCAGGTGCTCGCCCAGGTGGGCCGCGGTCTGTCCAACGCCGAGATCGCGGACGCCCTGCATCTGGCGGAGGCGACCGTGAAGTCCCATCTGGGGCGGATCCTCCAGAAGACCGGGCTGCGCGACCGCGCGCAGGCCGTGGTCCTCGCCTATGAGAGCCGCCTGGTGCGGCCCGATCTAGGATGAGACGTCCTGGACACATGTGCGAGAGGGAGGCTGTCCATGCTGGCTGCCGTGGCCGACGCGCCGGGCCGGCTCGCGGAGGCGGTGGCCGTGCGCGAGGTGGCGGCGCCCCCGGCGCCCGGCGCGGGCGAGGTCGTGGTGCGCATGGTCGCGTCGACCGTCAATCCCTCCGACGCGGTCACCGTGTCGGGCGCGTACGGGTCACGGACCACGTTCCCCCTCGTCCCGGGCTTCGAGGGCGTCGGCGTGATCGAAGCCGCCGGGCCGGGCGTGCCGCCGGGGGCGGTCGGCCTGCGGGTGCTTCCGCTGGGTTCGGCGGGGGCCTGGCAGCAGTACAAGCGGCTCGCGTACGCCTGGTGCGTCCCTGTGCCGGACGATCTCCCCGACGAGGTGGCCTGCTTCGCCTACGTCAATCCGCTCACGGCCGTGACGATGACCGAGCGGTTCTGCGGGCCGGGCGTGCGCCGCGTGGTGGTCACGGCGGCGGCCTCGGTCATCGGCGGGCAACTGGCGGAGCTGCTGGCCGGGCGCGGGATCGCCCCGGTCGGCATCGTGCGGGGCACACCGGGACGGACGGTGGCCGAACCCTCCCGGTGGCGGGCGGTCATCGCGTCGGACGACCCCGGGTGGCGCGAACGGCTGCGGGCGGAGACCGGCCCGGGAGGCGCCGACGTCGTCCTCGACTGCGTCGGCGGTGATGTGGGCGGCGCCGTGCACGCGCTGACGGCCCGTGCCGGTGTGTTCGTGCACTACGGCCTGCTGTCGGGGACGCCGCTCCCGGCGGAGTGCTTCACCGGGCGGGGCGCCCGCGTGGAACTGTTCCGGCTGCGCGACGTCGTCCGGCCCACCGGCGGCCGCCACCTGCCCGCGCTGTTCGCGCCGGTCTTCGAGCACCTGCGCCACGGCCGTCTGGGGACGGTGGTCGCACGGCGTGTCGGGCTCAGCGGACTCGCCTCACATCTCGGGAGCCCGGCGGCCACGGAGCCGGGGAAGACCCTCATCGCGTTGCAGGGGTGACGACGCCGGGCGGCGTCGGCGCAGCCGGTGGACCGGGCGCGGTGCACCGGCTGCGCGGACGCCGGACGCCTACGGGTGGTAGATCTCCCGCAGGGCGGTGATCCGGCCGTGGCCGTCGACGCGGTAGGAGAAGTAGGGGCTGTTGGCGAGCTTGTGGTGCACCAGCCACCGCGGGGTGACCTCGACGGTGTCGGTGTCGTGGAGGACCTCGACGGTGGCGCCCGGCGCGAAGGACAGCGACCGGGTCGCTCCGCTCGGGGTGTAGATGACGTCCTCGTCGTTCTCGGTGTTCACCACGCACGTCTGCGGGGTGACGCGTACGACGGTCCTGCCCCGGACGTCCGAGGCCGACCTGAGTTCGAGGAAGTGCCGGTAACCGGCGGGCAGATGGCACGGCTTCCAGGTGGTGGCGGACACGGACGGGCTCTTGGCCGCCGGGCCCGGGGCGGCGCCCGCGGTGCCGCTCGTGGTGGCGAGCAGCGCGGCGGCGGAGGCCAGGACGGCGACGGCGGCGTGACGGTGGTTCATGAGCATCCTCTGCTCCGAGGGATCCGCTGACGTCGAGGGAGAGGGCCGTCCGCGGGCGCGGGTTTCAGCGGGAGCCGACTGTGACGGGATGGTGACACGGAGCGTCGCGCGGCGGAGGCCGGCCGTCAGCGATCCGTCCCCGGTACCGGCCCGGTGCCGCCGCGGGCGGCGAGCAGGGGCCGCAGGTGGGCGTGGGCCCAGCCCGCCAGGGCGGTGGGCGTGGTGGTGACGGCGTCGCGGGGCGGCTCGGGGACCAAGGCGCGGGTGCCCGTGGTCATGCCGACGATGCCGTCCACCGCGTCCGGCGCCAGACCGGCCGCGGCCAGCGTCCGGCGGACGTCGTCGTCGGACACCGTACGGAGCCGGATCTCTCGTCCGAGCGCCACCGTGAGGATCTGCGCGACGCGCTGCCACGACAGGTCCTCGGGCCCGTGGACACCCTGGACGGCGCGGCCGTGCCAGGTGTCGTGGAGCAGCCGGGCGGCGGCGATGTCGCCGATGTCGCGGGGGTCGGTCCAGGGAAGGGTCCGCTCCGGGGCGTCGGCGATGGTCAGCCGCCCGGCGGCCAGGTCGTCCAGGGAGAGGAGCAGGTTGGTGAAGAAGTAGCCGCAGCGCAGGTGCAGCACATCGGCGCCGGTGGCGTCGAGCTGTTCCTCGACGGCGGCCAGTCCGTCGATGTGGCCCGCGCCGTGCCGCAGTTCCGCGCCGATGCTGCTGAGGAACACCACCCGCCGCACGCCCCCTTCGCGCACGGCGGCGGCCAGGCCCGCCCCGGTGCGGCGCGAGGTGCCCACCGGGTCCTCGGCGGTGTGCGGCGTCGGGTCCACCAGGAAGGCCGCGTCGGCGCCCGCCATCGCCGCACGGACGAAGCCCGCGTCGGTGAGGTCGCCGCGGCGGGCGTCCACCCGCTCCCGGACGTCCGGCGCCAGCCGGGCCGGATCGCGCACCAGGACACGGGGGCGTACGCCGGCCTGGAGCAGCAGTCTGACCACCCGCGAGCCGACGTGGCCGGTGGGGGTGGTGACGACGACGGTCATGGGACTCTCCTCGGTTGCGTGGTCCGGTGTGCCCGGCACCGTAACGGCCCTTGCGGCCGGAATCTGACCGCAAGGGTGCGAGGCTGGGCCCATGAATCACCCGAGTGCCCGGATGCTGGAGCTGCTGTCGCTGCTGGCCCCCGGGGTCCCGCGCGCCGGGGCCGACCTCGCGGCGCGGCTCGGTGTCTCGCCGCGCACCCTGCGCAGGGACGTGGAACGGCTGCGGGACCTGGGCTACCGGGTGCAGTCGGCGCGCGGGACCGGCGGCAGCTATCTGCTCCCGGCCGGGCAGGGCATGCCGCCCCTGCACCTGTCCGAGGAGGAGGCGGTGGCCACGGCGGTGGGGCTGCGGCACGCCGCCGCCGCGTACGGGACGGACGGGCCGGGTCCGGCCGACAGCGCCCTGCGCAAGCTGGAACAGGCGCTGCCCGCACGGCTGCGGGGCCGGATCGAGGCGCTGCTCGCGGCCACCGAGGTGCCGGGCGGGACGGGCCCGGCGGACGGCCTCGGCACGCTGGAGCGCCTGGCCACGGCCACGCACCTGCGCTCACGCGTGGGCTTCGAGTACGCGGGCCGGGACGGCGGCAGCGGCGGGCGCCGTGCGGAGCCGCACCGCCTGGTGCTGCTGGCGCACCGCTGGTACCTGCTGGCGTGGGACGAGGACCGCGCGGCCTGGCGCACCTTCCGGGTGGACCGGATCTCTGGTCTGCGGGTGCCGGGCACGACGTTCCCGCCGCGCCCGCTGCCCGAGGGGTCCGCCGGGCTGTTCCCCGGTCCGGGCCCGGCGCGGGGCGCCGTGCTGTTCCTGGCACCGGCCGGGGCGGTCGCCCGGCGGCTGACCGCCCGCGCGGGCACGCTGGAACCGGCCGGGCCCGGCCGCTGCCGGTATCTGACCGGCACGGACGACTGGGACTGGCTGGCGGGCGCCCTCGCCTCGGTGGGCCTGCCCTACCGGGTCGAGGGCCCCGCGGAGCTGGTGCGCGCCACCCGGGCCCTGACCGCGCGGGCCGGTGCCGCCGCGCCCGCGGATCAGAAGGCGTAGCGGACGGTGAGCCAGGGTGCGTGGGCCGCGATCAGTTCCCGCAGGCGCCCCACGGCGGCACCCTTCAGACCGGTGCGGTAGCGGACGTTGTCGTCCCCGTTCTGCGACCGCTTGGCCTCCTGGATCTCCGGGCGCCACAGCAGCTCCTCGGCACGCGGGTGCCAGCCGAGGTTGATCTCGTGCAGCGCGCGGTTGTGGGTGAGCAGGATGACCTCGGCGGCGGCCTGCGCCTTGACGGCCGCCGGGAGCACATCGTCCAACTGCCGCAGCAGCTCGGCCCACGCCGCCTCCCAGCCGGGCCGCAGGACCACCGGCGACAGGTTGAAGTGGACCTCGTACCCGGCTTCGACGAAGTCCGCGGCGGCGGCGATCCGCTCGGGCACCGGGCTGGTGCGGATGTCCAGCAGCCGGGCGTCCTCCTGCGGCATCACCGAGAAACGGACCCGGGTGCGTCCGCGCGGGTCGAGGCGGAGGAGGTCGCGGTTGACGAACTTGGTGGCGAAACTGGCCTTGGCGGTCGGCCAGGACCGGAAGGCCCGGATCAGGTCGGCGGTGTTGTCGCTGATCAGCGCGTCGACCGAGCAGTCGCCGTTCTCTCCGATGTCGTAGACCCAGGCGGTGGGGTCGCACTGGTTCGGCGCCGGTTTGCGGCCCTGCCCGGCGACATGCCGCTCCAGGTGGGCCAGGATGCGGTCGATGTCGGTGAAGACGGTGATCGGGTTGGCGTAGCCCTTGCGGCGCGGTACGTAGCAGTACGCGCAGGCCATGGCGCAGCCGTTGGAGGCGCCCGGCGCGATCCAGTCGGCGGAGCGGCCGTTGGGCCGGGTGGCCAGTGTTCTGCGTACGCCGAGGATCAGTGTCTCGGTCTTCACCCGCACCCAGCGCTCGACGTTCCCCTCGTTGCCGTGCAGGTGCGGGATGCGCCAGTGCGAGTCGACCTCCGTCACGCGGGCCTGCGGGAACCGCGCCAGGATCTGGCGGCCGCGCGGCGACACGGCGGCCGCGGGCTCGGCGACGATCTCGCGGATCCGCAGCAGCCGCGCGGCGGCCGAGGACATGTCCTCCCCGGCCCGCGGGGACGGCTCGGCCGCGGTCCGGGGCTCCGAGGCGTCGATCAGGTCGTCGAGGGGGAACAGGCTCGCCTGACGCGGGCTGCGGGGGTCGTGGGATGAGGGCATACGGGATCCGGCGGGGCTGGAGCGGTGTGCTGCTGGCTCTTCCATTGTCCTCCGCCCGGCGGCCCGCTCCGCGGTGCGGTCGCCGTCCGGGCGGCGGCTGCGGCGAGTGCGCGCGTCGTTCGCCTGCCCGGGACCGCCTTGCCGGGGCAGCCCTCGAATGACTCCCTTCGAGTGACCCGTCACCGGACGGCCCACCCCGCTCCTGGGGAGGAGCGCGCCCCTGCGCAGCGCGACCACTCCGATCACCCTCGTCACGCCGGCCCTGGGCCCGGGCCTCGCGGACGCCTCCGTCCGGCCCTGTGGCTCCGCACGGACGCCGTTGCGCCGGTGGGGTGACCTGCGTCCGCAACGGCCCGCGTACCGGGCAGGCATCTGCGCAACCGCACCCGCGAGAGGGGGTTGCGCATGCCGGTACGTGCCGGAGGCGGCGTGAGGACGGTGCCGGGTCGGACGGATCACGTGGTCGTGGTGGGCGCCGGTCTCTCCGGTCTCGCCTGCGCGCTGCATCTGCTGGGCGCGGGCCGCCGGGTCACGGTCGTCGAGCGGGACGCCCTGCCCGGCGGCCGGGCGGGACGCGTGCGCCTGGGCGGCTACGAGCTGGACACGGGGCCCACGGTGCTGACCATGCCGCACCTGGCCGACGAGGCGTTCGCGGCCGTGGGCGACAGCCTCGCCCGCCATGTGGAACTGATCCCCCTGCACCCGGCCTACCGGGCGTGTTTCGCGGACGGCAGCTCGCTCGACGTGCACACCGCGGCGGAGGCCATGGAGGCCGAGGTCGGACGGTTCGCGGGTCCGGCGGAGGCGGCCGGCTACCGGGCGCTGCGGGACTGGCTGACCCGGCTGTACCGGGCGCAGATGCGGCGCTTCATCGACACCAACTTCGACTCGCCCTTCCAGTTGCTGCACCCGGACCTGGCCCGGCTGGCGGCCCTGGGCGGCTTCGGGCGGCTGGACCGGCGGATCGCCCGCTTCCTGTCCGACCCGCGCCTGCGCCGTGTCTTCTCCTTCCAGTCCCTGTACGCCGGTCTCGCCCCGGCCCGCGCCCTGGCGGCCTACGCGGTGATCGCCTACATGGACACCGTGGCCGGGGTCTGGTTCCCCAGGGGCGGCATGCACGCGCTGCCGCGGGGCATGGCCCAGGCCGCGGGCCGCGCGGGCGCCGCGTTCCGCTGGTCGGCCGAGGCGACCGCGCTGGAACGCTCGGCGGGCCGGGTCCGCGCCGTTCGGCTGGCCACGGGCGAGCGGATCGCCTGCGACGCCGTGGTCCTGAGCTGCGAGCTGTCCGTCGCGCACCGGCTCGTGGGGCGCGCCCCGAAGCGGCCGGTGGCCCTGCGGCACTCGCCGTCGGCCGTCGTGCTGCACGCCGGTACGGACCGCACCTGGCCCGGTCTCGCGCACCACACGCTGTCCTTCGGCGCGGCCTGGGAGCGGACCTTCGAGGAGCTGACCCGCTCCGGGCGGCTGATGAGCGACCCCTCGCTGCTGATCACCCGGCCCACGGCCCACGACCCCGGCCTGGCACCGCCGGGCGGCCACCTCCACTACGTCCTGGCGCCCTGTCCGAACACCGACGTCGGCCCCGGCGCCGCCGCCTGGCGCGACCTGGGGCCCCGCTACCGGGACAGCCTGGTCGCCGAGCTGGAGCGGCGGGGCCTGGACGGTTTCGCGGGCAGCGTCCGCGAGGAACTGCTCGTCACTCCGCTGCACTGGACGGCGCGGGGGCACGCGGCGGGCAGCCCGTTCTCGGTGTCGCACACCTTCGCGCAGACCGGCCCGTTCCGGCCGCGCAACCTGGTCCGCGGTCTGGAGAACGTCGTCCTGGCGGGCTGCGGCACCACCCCCGGCGTGGGCGTGCCCACGGTCCTGCTGAGCGGCAAGCTCGCCGCCGCCCGCGTCACCGGCGGCGCCACGCGCCGCCGCACCGTTCCCGTCCGTCCCCCGTCCCGCACCGTCCGGGCCGTCGCAGCGACCGCGGAGGGCGTCCATGACCCGTCGTGAACTGGACGCCGCCGGTATCCACGACCCCGCCCTGCGCGCCGCCTACCAGCGGTGCCGGCGGCTCAACGCCCGCCACGGCAGGACGTACTTCCTGGCCACCCGGCTGCTCCCGGTGGAGCGCCGGCCGGCCGTGCACGCCCTGTACGGCTTCGCCCGCCGGGCGGACGACATCGTCGACGATCTCGACGGGACCCGGACGGCGGAGGAGCGCGACCGCGCGCTGCGCCGGCTGGAGGACGGCCTCGCGCACGGACTGCGTACCGGGGAGGGCACCGAGCCCGTGGTGCGGGCCCTCGCGGACACCGCCGGACGGTACGGCATCGCGCACACGCTGTTCGCCGACTTCCTGGCGTCGATGCGCAGCGATCTGCACGTCACGGACTACGCCACGTACGCCGATCTACGGGCGTACATGCACGGGTCGGCCGCGGTGATCGGGCTCCAGATGCTGCCGGTGCTCGGCACGGTCGTGTCCCGCGAGGAGGCGGCACCGCACGCGGCGGCCCTCGGGGTGGCGTTCCAGCTGACCAACTTCCTGCGGGACGTGGGCGAGGACCTGGACCGGGGGCGCGTCTATCTGCCGGCGGACCTGCTCGCCGCGCACGGCGCGGACCGCTCGCTGCTGGAGTGGAGCCGCCGTACGGGCCGCACCGACGCGCGGATCCGGGCGGCGCTGGTCGCCGCCGAGGAGCTGACGCGCGGGGTGTACCGGGCGGCGGAGCCGGGCATCGCCCTGCTCGATCCGCGCACCCGCCCGTGCATCCGGACCGCGTTCACGCTCTACGGCGGCATCCTGGACGCCATCGCGGACCAGGGCTATCCGGTGCTGCACCGGCGCGCGGTGGTCTCGCGCGGACGCCGGGCGGCGGTGGCGGCGGCCGGGATCGTACGGGTCGCCGCCGCGCGCCGCGCACGGGCCGGGCGCCCGGCGCCGCCCGTGGCCGGGGCGGCGCTGCGGCGGGAAGGACAGCGGGGGTGAGCGGGCGGGCAGACCGCACCGGCTGGACGCCGCCCGTGCGGCGGCGGCGCCGCTCGCGCTGGGCGGCGCAGGAACCGACCTGGCGGCAGGCGCGTCCGGCGCTGATCGCCGCCGCGCTCGCGCGGGCCTCGGCGCGGCCGACCGGCAACTGGTTCGTCGTCGGTGCCTCCCGGGACGTGCCCGCCGGGGGCCCGCCGCTCGGCCGGACGGTGGGCGGGGCGGAGGTCGTGCTGTGGCGGTCGGACACCGGTGAGCTGCGCGCGGGGCCGGGCGCCTGTCCGCATCTCGGGGCGCCCCTGCGGGAGGGCCGGGTGGTGTGCGGCACACTGGTGTGCCGCTGGCACGGACTGGCCCTGGACGGCGGGCCGTTCACCGGCTGGGACCCGTACCCGGCGCACGACGACGGTGTGCTGGTGTGGGTCCGGCTGGACGCGGTCGGCGGCGAGGAGCCGTCGGAGTGTCCCCGGGTGCCGGAGCGTCCGGCGGCGGGCGGCGCGGTGGACGCCGTGTTCACGGCCGTCGGGCGGTGCGAACCGCAGGACGTGGTCGCCAACCGGCTCGACCCGTGGCACGGTTCGTGGTTCCATCCGTACGCGTTCGTGGACCTGACGGTGGTCCGGCCGCCGCGGGAGCGGGGCGACGACGCCTTCGTCGTCGATGTGTCCTTCCGGCTGACGGGCCGTCTGGTGGTGCCGGTGCGGGCGGAGTTCACTGCTCCCGGGCCGCGTACGGTCGTCATGCGCATCACGGAGGGCGAGGGGGTCACGTCGGTGGTGGAGACCCACGCCACGCCGCTGACCGGTGCCGCGCACGCGTCGCCCCGGACGGCCGTCGTCGAGGCGGTCGTGGCCGCCTCGGACCGGCGCGGCTTCGCCCTCGCGCGGGCCGCGGCGCCCGTGCTGCGCCCGTTGATCCGGCACACGGCCGGGCGGCTGTGGCGCGACGACCTCGCCTACGCCGAGCGGCGCTGGGAACTGCGCGGTACGGGCCGCTTCCCCGGAGCGGGCACGGCAGCACAGCGCCGTGTGCCCGCCGAGGCGGCCGAGGACCGTGGCGCGCCGGGCTGAGCGCGCCCGACGGTCAGCGCCTCCCGGCCCGGCAGAGGGCCCTGAGCACGGGTGAGCGGCCGGCCCGGGGGACCGTCCACAGCGTCTGGCCGCGCACGCCCCAGGCCGCGAGGAGGGCACCGGCGGCCAGGAAGCCGGTGGTGGCGGCGCGTTCCATCAGGGCCACGGGCAGGTCGCAGCGGATCGCGTCACCGGCCAGCGTCACCCGCGGGTGCGGGGTGCGGACGGTGGGTCTGCGGGCGTGCGAACCGACCGGGAAGAAGGGGCAGTCGGAGCGCCACTCGTGCCGGGCGTCCACCACGCGGGCCCGGTGTGTCTCCGGGTACACGCGGTGCAGGCCGTCGACGAGCCGCCGCCGCATGTCCTGCGGCCCGGTGCCCGGGGCGACGGCGTAGGCGTGCAGCTCCACGACCGAACCGCCGGTCCGGGCGGCCCAGCGGGCGGCCTCTCCCTCGTAGCGTTCGAGGACACTGATGTTGTCGAGGCCGTCGTAGCCGCTGGTGCCGAGGAATCCGGGGCGGTCGGCGCGGACCGGGCGGTCCAGCCAGAGCCGGGAGACCAGGAAGGGCGGCGCGGTGCTCAGGGCGGCGATGTCCGCGCGCCAGGCCGGGGTGCCGAGGGCGGGTGACGCGGCGACCAGGTCGCGCAGCGCCCCGGGGTCGAGGGCGAGCACCGCCGCGTCGTGGCGGTCCGTGCCGCGGTCGGTCCGCACCTCCACTCCCCCGCTCTCGTCGGGACGGACGGCGTGTACGGGCGTGCCGGGGCGCAGGTCCGCCCCGAGGCGGCGCAGGTAGTCGCCGAGGGGTTCCCACAGCGCCTGGGGGAACGGCTCGGTGGGCACGTCGAAGAGCAGGCCCTCGGCCGAGCCGAGGAAGTAGATGTGGAACATCAACAGCAGTTCCGCGGCGGACAGTTCGCGCGGGTCGGCGAAGAAGCTGCGGGAGAACACCTCGAAGGCGAGGTGGTGCGCGGCCGCGGGGAAGCGGACCCCTTCCAGGAACGCGGTGGCGCTCATGCCGTCGAAGCGTGCGTAGACCTCGGGCACCCGGACGTCCAGGAGCGGCAGCGCGGCCCTGGCGTCCATCGCGGTGAGGTCGCGCCAGCCGAACGTGGGGCTCAGCGCGACGAAGCCGAGCGCGCTGAACGGCGGGGTGCGCGGGACATGGGCGAAGCTGTCGGTCAGTCCGCCGCTGTGCCGCAGCGGGTAGTCGGGCAGGGGTCGCAGCCGGTCGAGGCCGGGGTCCGTGCGGCGCAGCAGGCCGCGCAGGTTGTAGTACTGGCGGAAGAAGGCGTGGAAGCCGCGGCTCATGGTCGCGGCGGATCCGTCGGCGAGGCGGACGCGGCGGCCCGCGAGGCGTCCGCCGAGGGACTGCTCACGTTCGTAGAGGGTCACCCGGGCGCCGCGTTCGGCCAGCAGGGTGGCCGCGGCCAGTCCCGCGACGCCCCCGCCGGCCACGGCGACGCGGGGCGCGTCCCCGCTCCCGAAGCGGTCCCGGCCGGGCGCGGCCGGCACGGTCTCGGCCCTGCGGTCGCGGCCCCGGCGGGCCGTGCGGCCTGCCGCGCTCACCGGGCGCCCGCCGCCGGTGCGGCGGCCCCCGCGCGGGCCAGGAAGGTGTGCGCGATGCCCGTCTGCCATCCGGCGACGGGCACGGCGCGGACATCGGTGAACCCCGCCGCCGCCAGCCGCGCGCCGAAGGCGGGCGCGGTGTCGAAGTCCAGGACGCTGCGCCACAGATGCCGGTAGAGCGCGCGGTCGCCGGTGAGGGTGCCCGCGGGGACGATGACGCCCCGGCACACGGCCGTCCACAGGGCGCGGTGGGCGGTCGAGCCGCTGAGGCTGTACTCGTGGACGGCGAGCCGGCCGTGCGGGCGCAGCAGCGAGCGCACGGCCGCGAGGACGCCGTCCGGGTCGGTGACGTTGCGGAACAGATAGGCGGCGAACACCGCGTCGTACGGCCCCTCCCCGGCCGCCGCCACCTCCTCGGCGGTCAGATGCCGGAAGCGCACTCCGGCCGGCCACCGCTTGGCCAGAGCGCGCCGCAGCATCCCCGAGGAGGCGTCGACGGCCGTGATCCGGGCGTGGGGCGCGGCCCGCAGCAGCGCCCGGGTGGAGGCGCCGGTGCCGCAGCCGAGGTCCAGTACGCGCAGTCCGGCGCCGCCCGCGGGCAGCCGCAGCCGGCGTGCCGAGCGCAGGAGGTCGGTGCGGTAGCCGGGGTTGAGGGCGGTGAGGCGGTCGTAGGCGGGCGCGGCGTGGTCGAAGGCGCGGGCCAGGTCGTGGTCGCGCAGCAGTGTCATCGGTGGTTCTCTCCGCTCGGTGGGGAGCTTGGGGGGCGGCGGGGCAGGAAGGGGAGTTCGGCGGCGGTCCGCAGCATGGGGACCACGGGGGTGCGTATGCCGATTCCCCAGTCCTCCCAGGGGGTGGTGGTGCCGTCGAGGAAGCGCAGCAGGCGTTCGGCGGGGACGCGGCGGAACAGGCCGGTGAAGAAGCCGGGGCCGTCGATCCGCCCGGTGTCCAGGGCGCGCAGCAGCACCGCGTCCATGGCGAGGGCCCGCCGCCGGTGCGGCGGCGGCGCGGTCGCGCGGCCCGCGCGCAGGGCGGCGGCGATGGCCCGGGTCTGCCGCTGCACGGCGGCGAACGTGTAGCCGGTCGCCGGGCGGGTGGCGCCGCCCGCGGTCCCGATCCGGAACACGGCGTCTCCCGCTCTGCGTGTGAACCGGCCGTCGGTCATGGGGATGGCGCCCTGCTCGGCCGACTCCACGGTGAGCGGGCCGAGCCGCAGGACGGTCTCGCTGTAGTGGGCCAGCGCCGCCTCGTACCGCGCACGGGTCAGCGGCGTCCGGGAGAACTCGGTGTACTCCACGAGCGCCCGGTCGGGTGCCAGGGGCAGGACGTAGCCGAAGGCGAGCCCGTGCGGCGGCTGCGGCACACGGAAGTCCATCAGGTCGGCGACGGCCGGGTCGAAGCGGGCGGTCCGGGTGCGGACGAACCAGCCGCGGAAGTGCTGTGTCAGATGGGTGCGGGCCGGGGGCAGGACGGGCCGGGGCCGGGAGTCGTACACATGGCGGGCGCGCAGGGACAGCGTCCGCCCGTCGGGCGTGGTGCAGCGCACCTCGGCGCCGCCGGGGGTGTCGCGGACGGTGCGGGCCGTGGCCCGCAGGACGCGCACGGTGGGGGTCCGGGCGAGCCGGGCGTGCACCAGCCGCTCGAAGTCGGTGGAGCGCAGCATGCGGTAGCTCAGCGGGGCAGGGTCCAGGAGGACGGCCCGGCCGTCGGCGCCGTGGACGCGCAGCCGGGACCAGCAGGCGCTGACCGCCTCGTCGAGGTCGCCGCTGCCCCGGTCCCAGTAGCACCACGTCCGCTCGGGCGGCGTCAGCGGTCCGGCGGGGGCGTCCACGAGCGTCACACCGGGGACGGCGGCGGCCGCCAGCCGGTGGGCGAGGCTGAGTCCGGCCGCTCCGCCGCCGACGATGACGACGCCGGACGGAGGGCCGGGGGCGGCGCGCTGCTGACGTGTCATGTCGCTCTTCCTGCGGGCGCCGGGCGGGCGGGGCGGGTGCCGTCCGCCGTACGCGGCCTCCCGGATCCGGGACGGACGGGGCGGCCGGGCACGGCACCACCCGAGCACGTTCCGCCCGGTGAGGCCAGGCGCCACCACGTCCACGTACCCGGCCGGCGGATCACGGGGGCGGCTAGGATTCACGCGTACGCGGTACATCCCACATCGGCTCAAGGGAGGGGAGGGTGCGGATGACCGGCTCCGAGGCCGCTCCGGCAAGCCTGGCCGACCGGATCGAGGCGCTGTTCCGGATCGTACGGCGGCCCAACCGGGAGCAGTTCAGCAACGAGGAGGTCGCTCGGGCATGCCGGGAGACCACCGGCGCGAGTTTCTCGGCGACGTACGTGTGGCAGTTGCGCACGGGGCGCCGGGACAACCCGACGAAGCGGCATCTGGAGGCACTGGCGCAGTTCTTCGACGTGCCGGTGGCGTACTTCTTCGACGAGGAGCAGGGCGAGGCCATCGCCAAGGAGCTGGAGCTGCTCGGCGCGATGCGGGACGCCGGGGTGCGCAGCGTCGCGCTGCGGGCGGTGAACCTGTCCCCCGAGGGAGTGGACACGATCAATGACATGATCGATGTGCTCGCCCGCCGTGAACAGGCCGCCGGCGGCCACCGTGACCGGGGTGGCACCGCGCCGGACACCAGGGACGGCACCACCGGCTGACCGGCCGGGACGGACCGCGGCGAGGGCGCGAGAAGGGGTGGCTCGTGGGGGAGGACCGGAGCGGCAGACGGTTGTGGCGGCGATGTACGCGCCTGGTCGAAGGGCTGGAGTTGCCCACCCCCTTCGACGCCGGCGCCTTCATCGCGCTGCTCGCCGGGAAACGCGGCCGCGCCATCCGGCTCATGCCGGTCGCCTACCGCCCGCACACCCCCTGCGGGCTGCTGATCACGACCGACCGCGCCGACTGCATCGTGTACGCAGCGGACACCACTCCCCTGCACCAGCAGCACATCCTGCTGCACGAGGCCGCCCACCTCATCTGCGGGCACCACGAGACCTCCCCCGCCGCCTCGGCCGCCGCCGAACTGCTGCTGCCGCACCTGCCCGCCGCCCTGGTGGAACGGGTCCTGGGCCGCACCGTCTACACGCTGCCCCAGGAGGCCGAGGCGGAACTGGTCGCCTCCCTGATCCTCAACCGCGCCGCCCGCCTGGAGCGTGGCACGGACACCGCCGTCCCGGCCGGGCAGGACGAGGCCCGGCTGCGTTCGCTGTTCGGGGCGCCGCCGCCGGGGCCGCCCGGCGGCGCGTCCGGTGTCCGGCCCCGGCGGGAGCGCCGCGCCCCGGACGGCCCCGCCGGTGGCTGACCTCGCGGTCTATCTGGCCGCCGCCGTCCTGCTCGTCTTCGCCGGGCACCGGCTGTGGACCACCCGCGGCGACGGCGCCGATCCCGCGCAGCGCCATGTCGCCGGGTTCGCGTGGTGTCTGGGCACGGCACTGCTGTTCAACGCGCGGGCGACCCTCGACGCGGTGAGCCGCCTCCTGCCGCGGCACTACGCGGACCTGCTGGTCACGCACGAACTGAAGACCGCAGCCCTGACGTTCCTGGTGCTGGTCGCCCACGCCCTCACCGCATCGGAGCGCGATCCGGACGCGGCGCGGCGCCGCAGACGCCGCCAGCTCCTGATCGCCGGGGCCGTGCAGGCGGGTTCGGCCGTTCTCTTCCTGCTGGCGGCGGTGACGACCGACGCCGGTCGGGACGTGCTGCGGGCGGACCGGGGCTGGGCGCTGGCCGCCTACAACGCGGTGTTCGCCTGCTACGGCTGCTTCTGCCTGCTCGTCCTGGTCCGCGCCCTCGCCCGGCACGCCCGCCGGACCACGTCCCAACCGCTGCGGGCCGGGCTCAGGATGATGATGCTGGCCGCCGCGTCCGGCGCGCTGTGGACGCTGTGGGCGTTCAACGACGTGGCGTCCGATCTGTCCCGTGGCGAACAGGGGCTGGGTGAGGACCTCGTCTCCGCCGTGCTGGGCGCGGTGACCGCGCTGCTCGCCACCGGCGGGGCCACCACCAGTCTGTGGGGCGGCCGGCTGACCGCGCCGCTGCGCTGGCTGCGCGCCCGCCGCACCTACCGGGCGCTGGAGCCGCTCTGGGCCGAACTGCACTCCGTGCTCCCGGAGATAGCGCTCGACGGGCCGGCCGCGGTGTGGCGCCGGGGGCCGCGGCACGCCGAGTTCGCGCTGTACCGCCGGGTCATCGAGATCCGCGACGCGCACCTGGCGCTCCGCCCCCACCAGGAGCCCGGTCTGCCGGAGGAGGTGGTGCGTGCCCTGGCACGGGCCGCCGGACCTGAGGACGCCTTCGACCGGCACGCCGTGGTGGAGGCCGCGGTCATCGCCGCCGCCCTGGAGCACAAGCGCGCGGACCGGCCGCACGAGGCCGTCCCGGCGCGCGGCGGCGCGGGCGGTGCGCCGGTGCCGCTGCCCCGGACCGTCGAGGCGGAGGCGGCCTGGCTGCTGGAGGTCACCGCCGCGTTCACCCGCTCGGCCACGGTCGCCGGTGTGCGCGCCCGCGCGCGTGCCCGCGCCGCGCACCCGGTGCCGTCGTCCGAGTGAACTCCCGTGCGGTCCGGGCCGCCTGCTTCACCCGAGCCGCGGGTTTCAGCCGGGCGAGTCGCCGACTCCCCGGCGGCAGCGGCCGGGTTGCGGCATCCTCGTTGGTTCGGACGCGGTCCCGCCGGCCCGGCGGGACGCGAGGGAGGGAGACGGTCGTGGTGTGGCAGACGGAGGAGTTCGAGGCGTCCCACGAGGGGTACGTCGGCGCGGTCCTGGCCGACGGCAGCGAACCGAAGCCGGTCATCATCGACATCGGCAGCGGGACGAACATGTACCAGACCAGTGAGTGGTGGGCCTACAGCGGCAAGTGGGGCAGGCCGAGGGCGGCGGCCTACCGGGCGGCGTGCTCGTGCGACTGGCGCGGCCCGGACCATCCCGTCGACTGGGACGACCTCGGCGACGGCGGGCTGGAGGACCTGGACGTCGGTGCGGCGCACGACGACTGGTCCGCGCACATCGACGCCGTGGACCGCCGGGCCGTGCCGGTTCCGGAGGAGATCGCGGAGACCCTGGTCCGGCTGGAGGCGCGGCTCTCCCGGCTCGTCGACCAGGCTCCGGTGGCGGCGCTGCGGGCCGTGCGGCAACTGGAGCAGCTCACGCGCGACATCGGCCACGAGGCCGCCTACGCCGCCGAGGCGGACGAGCTGTCGGCCGAGACGGTCGGCCAGGGGCTCGGCATCAGCGCCGGTGCGGCCCGCTCCCGGCTGACCGGGTACCGGCTGCGCCGCTGAGCCGCCCGGCGCGGTCAGGGCCGCGGGTGCGGGCACGCGCGCCGAGGAGCGGGCCGGGGACGGCGGACCGGGACACGGCCCGCCGTCCCCGGCGGTACGTCACTTCTGCCAGCCGACCGTCTCCGGAAGGGGGTTGTGGAAGATGGTCGCGCCGACGTTGGCCAGGCCCTTCTTCACCCCGTAGGTGGAGGGGCCGCTGAACAGCGGGAGGAAGGCGTACTGCTGGAGCGCCCGGCGTTCCACCTCGTTGGCCTTCTTCGCCTGCGCGGTGAGGTCGGCGACCTGGGCGACGGAGCGGATCTCCTTGTCGAGGGCCGGGGAGCCCGCGCCGGTGAGGTTGGAGTCGCGGTCGGAGCAGTAGAAGTCGCACAGGTAGCGGGCTCCGAACGGGTCCATGGAGCGGTTGCCCGACAGGAACAGGTCGAATTTGCGGTCGCTGAGGATGCCGGAGAACTCCGACTCGTCGGCCTTCTTGATGTCGAGGCGGACGCCCACGGTCTTCAGCATCGCCGCGAAGGCGCCGGCGGTCGCCTTGCCCAGGGCGTCGTCGCCGAGGAGGGTGTAGCCGACTTCGAGCTTCTTGCCGTCCTTGGCGCGTATGCCGTCGGATCCGGGCTTCCAGCCCGCCGCGTCGAGCGCCTTGCGGGCCTCGTCGGGCGCGTACTTGAGGACGGCGGAGACGTTGTCCCGGTAGTTCTTCTGGAAGCTGTAGAGGATGGCCGAACCGGGCAGCGGTTCGGTGTAGTCCAGGCCCTGGAACTGGATCTTCGCGATCTGCGCGCGGTCGATGCTCTCCTCGATGGCCTTGCGCACGGCCGGGTCGGCGAGCACGGTGGACCTGGTGTTGAAGTAGAGCGAGTACTCGAAGGGGCTGCCGCCGCTGCGGATCTCCGTGCCCTTGAGTCCCTTGATCTGCTTGAGGCTCTCGGCGTCGCCGACGGCGACGTAGTCGAGCTGCCCGTTCTTGAAGGCGTTGACGGCCGCGGCCGACTCCAGGTTGACGTAGACGCGCTTGTCGAGCTTGCCCTTCTTGCCCCACCACTTGGGGTTGCGTACGAAGGTGATGTTGCCGGAGTGGGTGTCCCATGTGCCGACGGTGTAGGGGCCCGTGCCCCACTCCGGGTGCGCCTTCTTGACGTAGGCGTTGTTGAAGTTCTGGACGGTCGCTGCCTTGGGGTGCAGGAAGGTGGTGAACAGGGCGGACCAGGAGGCGTTGACGCCCTTGAAGGTGATGACGGCCTGCTTGGCGTCCGCGCCCTCGACGACCGAGGTGATCTGGGAGTAGCCGTCCGTGGAGGAGGCGGAGAAGGACTTGTCGGAACCGTTGTTGGCCTGCCAGGTGGCCTTGACGGCGGTCCAGTCGATGGGGGTGCCGTCGTTGAAGACGGCCTTGGGGTTGATGGTCAGCACGACCTTCTGGTCGCCGCCGCTCACCGAGACCTTCACCTCGCTGAAGTAGTCCGGGTTGTACTGCACCTCGCCGGTCGGCGAGTAGGTGATCGCGACGGCGTTGTACCAGGCCCAGACGCGGGACGCGGTCAGTGTGGAGTTCACATGGAAGGGGTTGCCCTGGTCGTCGAAGGTGCCGACCGTGGTGTAGCTGCCGCCGTCCTTGATCCGGTCGTAGGGCACCGGGTTGTAGTCGGCGACGGACGAGGCGGCCGTGGGGCTGTTCTTCGCGCCCGGGGCGGCGGAGTCCGTGCCGGTGGCGGACTGGCACGCGGTGACGGTGACGGCGGCGATCAGGGCGACGGGCAGGGCCAGTCTTGCGCGCATGGCGGGGTGTTTCCTTCGGGGAGTGGGGTGGGTGAGGGCACGGCGCGGCGCCGCCGGTGACGGGCGCGGGGCGGCGTGCCGGGTCAGGACTCGGAGAGCGGGCGGGATGCCCGCCGCCGGGGGGGCTCAGACGGCGTGACAGGCGTAGCGGTGGCCCGGGTCGTCGGCGGCGGGGGTCTGGGCCGGACGTTCGGTACGGCAGCGCCGGCGCAGTTCCTCGTCGGCGAGGCGGTACAGCGGGCAGCGGTCGACGAAGACGCAACCGGCGGGCGGTTGGGCCGCGTTGGGCGGCTCGCCCTCCAGCACGACGCGTTCGCGGGTGCGTTCGCGCTCCGGGTCGGGGACCGGGACCGCCGACAGGAGCGCCCGGGTGTAGGGGTGCCGCGGCCCGGCGAAGACGGCCTCGGTCTCCCCGGTCTCGACGATCTGTCCCAGGTACATCACCGCGATACGGTCGGCGATGTACCGGACCACGGCGAGGTCGTGGGCGACCACCAGGTAGGCGAGCCCGAGTTCCCGTTGGAGCCGGGCCAGCAGGTTGATCACGCCGGCCTGTACCGAGACGTCCAGCGCGGACAGCGGTTCGTCGAGCACGAGCAGCTTCGGTTCGGTCGCCAGGGCGCGGGCGATGCCGACCCGTTGGCGCTGGCCACCGGAGAGCGCGGCCGGGAACCGGTCGCCGACCGTGTCGTCCAGGCCCACCAGACGCAGGAGTTCGCGGACCCGGGCGGGGATCGAGTCGCGGTCGCGGCCGGTCGCCCGCAGCGGTTCGGCCAGCGAGTGGAAGACGGGCAGCCGGGGGTCCAGGGCTCCCATCGGGTCCTGCATGACGATCTGCACGTCCCGCCGCAACTCCCGTGCACGGCCACGGGAGTCGAGGGTGGCGACGTCGGTGCCGCCGATCTCGATGCGGCCGCCCTCGGGCCGGGCGAGCCGCAGGATCTCCAGCAGGGTCGTGGTCTTGCCGCTGCCGGACTCGCCGACCAGGCCGAGCGTCTCCCCCGCGCGTAGTTCGAAGCCCACCCGGTCGACGGCGCGCAGCGTGCCGACGCGGCGCTTGAGCAGGGCGCCCTTGGTGACCGGGAACGTCTTGACCAGGTCCTCGACCCGGAGCACCACCTCACCGGTCGCGGTCGGGTTCGGGGCGGCGGGCGTGTCGGCGGGCGCGGCGCCGCC
Source organism: Streptomyces sp. PsTaAH-124 (assembly GCF_000373685.1). Lineage (NCBI taxonomy): Bacteria > Bacillati > Actinomycetota > Actinomycetes > Kitasatosporales > Streptomycetaceae > Streptomyces > Streptomyces sp. PsTaAH-124. Next base: position 226,735 of record NZ_KB892162.1, read on the forward strand.
GGTGGGGTCCAGGGAGCCGTCGGCGATCTCGGCGGCGCGCAGGCAGGCCGCGCTGCCGTGCCCGGCGACGGGGAGCAGCTCCGGTTCGGCGGTGCGGCAGGTGTCGAGAGCGACGGCGCAGCGCGGCGCGAAGGGGCAGCCGCCGGTGAGTCCCACCAGGGCGGGCGGTTCCCCGCCGATGGGGACCAGGGGGCGGCGGGTGCCGCCGTCGACGGTGGGTACGGCGGCCAGCAGCCGCGCGGTGTACGGCATCTTCGGCCGCCGGAAGAGTTCTCCGGCGCCGGCGTGCTCCACGAAGCGGCCCGCGTACATGACGGCGACGTCGTCGGCGTGTCCCGCGACCACCCCGAGGTCGTGGGTGATGAGGACGAGCCCGGCGCCCGTCTCCCGCTGGGCCAGCCGCAGTACGTCCAGGATCTGGGCCTGCACGGTGACGTCGAGCGCGGTGGTGGGTTCGTCGGCGACGAGCACGGCGGGCCGGTTGGCGATGGCCAGGGCGATGACGACGCGCTGGCGCATGCCGCCGGAGAACTCGTGCGGGAAGGCGCCGGCCCGGCCGCGCGGGTCGGGGATGCCGACGAGGTCGAGGAGGGCGACGGCCTGTTCCCAGGCGGCCCGTTTCGTCAGGTCCTGGTGGACGCGGAGCGCGTCGGAGAGCAGCCTGCCCACGGAGTAGATGGGCGTGAGGGCGGACAGCGGGTCCTGGAAAACCATACCGATGGAGTTGCCGCGGATCTTCGACAGCGCCCGGTCGTCGAGACCGACGAGGTCCTGTCCGCCGAGCAGTACCTGTCCGCGCAGTTCGGCGGCGGGCGGCAGCAGCCCCATGATGCCCATGGCGGTGGCCGACTTGCCGGACCCGGACTCGCCGACCACGCACAGGGTGCGGCCGGGCAGCACATCGAAGCTGACGCCGCGTACCGCCTCGACCGGTCCCGCCTCGGAGGGGAAGGTGACGCGCAGGTCCCGTACGGACAGGACCGGGACGGGCCCGGCGGCGGGTGCCGGGGCGGGCAAGGGGGTGGCGAGGGTCATCGTCGGCCTCCTGCCGAGCCGGTCACCGAGGTGGGGTCGAGGGCGTCGCGCAGTCCGTCGCCGATGAAGGTCATCGACACGGTGAGCAGGACGACGAGCCCCGCCGGGAAGGCGAAGAGCCACGGTGCGCTGGTGAGGGTGCCCGCGCCGTCCGCGAGCATCGTGCCGAGGGAGACGTCCGGTGTCTGCACGCCGAACCCGAGGAAGGACAGGGCGGTCTCGCTGAGGACGGTCGCGACGACACCGAGGGTCAGGTTGACGATCAGCAGGGAGCCGAGGTTGGGGATGATGTGGCGCAGGATGACGCGCAGCGGGCCGACCCCCATGAATTCGGCCGCCTTCACATAGTCCCGTTCGCGCAGGGACGTCGAGACGGACCAGATGATCCGTGCGGTCGGCATCCAGCCGAACACGGTCAGCACGACGATCAGGACGCGCCAGTCGCCGGCCAGCCGGTGCGAGACGAGGGCGAGGATCAGGAACGAGGGCACGACGAGGAGGAAGTGGATGACGGCGAGCGTCGCGCGCTCCACCCGGCCGCCGAAGTACGCGGCGCCGGAACCGATCACCGCGGCGAGCGCGATGGTCAGCACCGACACGCTCACGGCGATCGTCAGGGAGCGCTGGAGCCCGTGCACGGCGCAGGCGTAGATGTCGTTGCCGCCCTGGTTGGTGCCGAACCAGTGCAGGGCGCTCGGCGGCCGGGTGAGCGCGGCGAAGTCGGCGTCGGTGTGGCTGTAGGGGGTGAACCGGCCGCCGAGGGCGCTGAACAGCACCAGCAGCAGGAGGATCAGCACGCCGACGACGGCGAGCCGGTTGCGCAGGAAGCGCCGCAGGTAGAGGCGGCCGAGGCCGAGGTGTGCGGGCCGGTCCGCGCCGGGTGTGCCGCGCGGTGTGCGCCGCCGCCCGCTCGGGCCGGTCGCCGGTACGGGCCCCGGTGCGGGGGCCGGGTGTGCCGCCGGGCCGGGAGTCGCATCGGTGGACATGTCAGCTCACCCGCACTCTCGGGTCGAGGAAGACCGTGGCGAGGTCGGCGAGGATCGCGCCGACGGCGGTGAGCGCCGCGGCGAAGGCGGCGGTGGCGACCGTGCCGTGCACGTCGTTGTTGCCGATGGTCTGGACGAAGTACCGCCCCATGCCGTTCCAGCCGAAGATCGTCTCGGTGATGACGGCGCCGGTGAAGATGGCCGGGACGCCGAACGCCACGGACGCCGCGGTCGGGATGAGCGCGGAGCGCAGGGCGTGCCTGCGGATGGCCTGGGCGCGGGTGAGTCCGGTGGCCCGTGCGGTGCGCACGAAGTCGGCGTCGATCGTGTCGAGAAGCAGGGAGCGCTGGGTCAGGTGGTAGCCGACGTAGCCCATCAGGGTGAGGGTCAGGGTCGGCAGGATCAGGTGCAGCAGCCGGTCGCCCAGGGTGGGGAGCAGCCCCTGTACGTCGGGTGAGTTCTCACCGGCGACGTAGAGGAAGTGCAGTCCGGCGTGCTGGTTCAGCCAGATCGCGACGAAGACGACGGCGAGGGCGGCGACGGAGGTGGGGATGTTGAACACGAGGACGGACAGGGCCTGGGTCACCCGGTCCGCCCAGCCGTACTGGCGTGCGGCGGTGTGGACGCCGAGCGCCACGCCGATCACCACGGACAGGACGGTCGCGACGACGACCAGTTCCGCGCTGACGAGGGCACGGTAGCCGACCTCGCCGTTGACGGGGACACCGGTGGGCGAGGTGCCCCAGTCGAAGTGCAGGGTGACCGAGGTGAGCCAGTCCCACCAGCGGTGCACGAGCGGCACCCGGGGGTCCAGGTTGTACGGCGCGAGGGCCCGGTCGATCTGCTCCTCGGTGCGCACGGGCCGCAGCTCGCGGTAGTTCGAACGCGGGTCGAGAAACCAACTCGCCAGGAAATACGTTGCGTTGGTCGCGATCGCGATCATCAGAAGCCAGCCCGCCGCCTTGCGTGTCACATGGCGCAGCATGCGCGGCACCTCCTCACCGCACTGGGGGTGTGCGCCTTTCGGGGCGCGCCGGAGGAACAGGTCGAGTACATGCGAGGTGCGGCTTTCTGCGGGTGCGGAACAGTGACACACGGGGTGTGCGGGTCAGCCTGGTCCGTACCGAGGGTGCGGCACCAGCGTTTCGCCGGTGCCGCCACGAGGTCGACATGTCGCTGTAGCAAACATCCCGGTATACGGGTGCAATTCGGATGATCTTGGTCGGTCCCGCTGTTACGTTCGCGCCGGTCCCCGCGCGGATCGCGTGCGGACCGGCGCGCGGGAGTCAGTCGCTCCCGCCCCGCTCCAGCGGGATCCGCTCCCCCGCCTCCACCGCGACGGGCAGCCGGTTCCCGGCCGGCGGGAGCGGGCAGGTGGCCAGGTCGGTGTAGGCGCAGGGCAGGTTCCCGGCACGGTTGAAGTCCACGGTCACCCGGCCGTCGGCGTCCGGCGCGGCGATCTGGAGGGAGCGGTTGGCCGCGTACGTCGTCACGCCCGAGGTGCGGTCCGTGAACAGCACCAGCAGGCTGCCGGGTGCCCTGCCGTTGAAGGCGGTGAGCCGGTGCACCGCGCCGTCCAGGGTGAACTCGACCTGACCGGGCGCGTCATAGACGTGTTCGAGGCCGGGCACCGCGGCGCCGACCGTGACCGGCCGGGGCTCCTCGAACGCCAGGAAGCGGCCGGTGCGGACCCAGCGGGGATCCGGCTCGTAGGCGGGGGTGTGGGTGAAGGACGTCCGCAGCCCGTTGCCGGGGTGGCGGGGGCGCAGGATGTCCTGGCCGCCGCGCCTGGCGATCTCGACGACCGCGTCACCGGCGGCGGGGTACAGGCTGTCGCGTTCGGCGATCACCCCGAAGTCATGGCGGCCGCGCAGGACTTGGCCGTCGAGTGTCAGCTCCTCGCCCTCGGCGAGGTCGACCGCCACCCCCAAGTCGGTGCTGGACCACGCTCCTGGCGCGTCCTCGAACCGGGTGGGCCGCGCGCTCAGCCGGTGCAGGCTCGTGATCGCGAGGAATCCGTGCGGGGCGGAGAGGACCTCCTCCTTCTGCCGGTGCCACCGCTCCCAGGCCGCGACGAAGCTCTTCCGGTCGAAGTCCTGACCGGTGTCCTGACCGGTGTCCTGACCGGCGTCCTGGGCGGCGTCCTGGGCGGCGTCCTGACCGGTGGACCGATCGGTGGACCGGGCGGTGCTCCGGCCGGTGTCCTGGACGGTCATGTGTGCTCCTTGCCGGATGTGCGGGTGCGTGCGGGTGCGTGCGCCGGCGCCCGGGGACGGGACGAGCGGCACCGGTAACGGGCAGCGTCCCGCCACGCCGGGGAACGCCCGCTGGGAACAGGGGAGTTGAGGGAGGTCAGTCCGCGAGCGGACGACACAGCGCGGCGGCCACGCGGACGAGGTCCACGGCACGGCGGCGGGTCAGCGGCTCCAGCGGAGGCATGCCGGGATGCAAGCACGCGGCGCGAGAGGTGTCAACGACACGCCCGGCCCGCCGCCCGCACGGGGGAACGGCCGCGAAGCGCTGGTGCGCGGGCGCTCCCCTGTGGTTACCTGGCCCCATGACCGTGCTCGTGACCCGCCGCCACGTCGACTACGTGCGTGTCACCACCACGGCCTGTTCCGTCGTGAGCTGAGCCCCCGCTCCGGTCTCCGACCGCGTCCTTCCCCCGTTCCGCACCGCTCCGCCCACCCGCCCATGCGGCGGGCGGGGTCGGCCGTGCGGTTCCCCGGCGTCTCCCGCGTCCCGGCGCGTCCCTCCGCGGCCACGCGCGCCCCGCCTCCCCTCCGCCGTGCCCCGGGCGTGCCCGCCCGCCCCGCACGACCCTCCCCGTACAAGGAGCAACCGCCATGAGCAGCCAGCCCGTCGACTCCGTCACCGCCGGTCACACCGCGGACGAGGAACCCGCAGGTCCCGACACCTCCGCCTGGTCCTTCGAGACCAAGCAGATCCACGCGGGCGCCGCACCCGACCCGACGACCGGTGCGCGGGCGACGCCCGTCTACCAGACCACGTCGTTCGTGTTCCGGGACACGCAGCACGCCGCGGACCTGTTCTCGCTGGCCGAGCCCGGCAACATCTACACCCGTATCCACAACCCCACCCAGGACGTCTTCGAGCAGCGCATCGCCGCGCTGGAGGGCGGGGTGGCGGCAGTCGCGCTCGCCTCCGGGCAGGCGGCCGAGACACTGGCGATCCTGACCCTGGCCGGCTCCGGCGACCACATCGTCTCCAGCACGTCGCTGTACGGCGGCACCTACAACCTGTTCCGGCACACCCTGCCCAGGCTGGGCATCGAGGTGTCGTTCGTGGACGACCCGGACGACGCCGAGGCATGGCGGGCGGCGGTCCGGCCGAACACCAAGGCGCTGTTCGCCGAGACGCTGGGCAACCCGCGCGGCGACGTGCTCGACGTACGGGCGGTTGCCGACGTGGCGCACACGGCCGGGCTGCCGCTGATCGTGGACAACACCATCCCGACCCCCTATCTGCTGCGTCCGATCGAGCACGGCGCGGACATCGTCGTCCACTCGGCGACCAAGTTCCTCGGCGGCCACGGCACGGCCATCGCGGGTGTCGTCGTCGACGCCGGCACCTTCGACTTCGGGGCCCGCCCCGAGCGGTTCCCGGACTTCACCGAACCGGACCCCAGCTACCACGGGCTGCGGTACTGGCCCGCGCTCGGTCCGGGAGCGTTCGCCGTCAAGCTCCGGGTCCAGTTGCTGCGGGACCTCGGCCCGGCGCTCTCCCCGCACTCCGCCTTCCTGCTCCTCCAGGGCGTGGAGACGCTGAGCCTGCGCGTCGAACGGCATTCGGCCAACGCCCTGGCGCTGGCCGAGTGGCTGGAGCAGCGGGACGAGGTCGCCGCCGTGCACTATCCGGGGCTGGAGTCCAGCAAGTGGCACGCGGCGGCGCGCACCTATCTGCCCCGGGGCGCCGGTGCCGTGGTCTCCTTCGAGCTGCGGGACGGCATCGAGGCAGGCAAGCGGTTCGTGGACGCGGTCGAGCTGTTCAGCCACCTCGCCAACATCGGCGATGTGCGCAGCCTCATCATCCACCCGGCGTCCACGACGCACAGCCAGCTCGACGAGGAGCAACTGGCGGCCACCGGCGCCTCCCCCGGTCTGGTCCGCCTGTCGGTCGGGCTGGAGAACCTCGCCGATCTCAAGGCCGATCTGGAGGCGGGGTTCCGCGCGGCGAAGGGCGCGTCCTGAGCACCGTGCCGACGCCCACCGGGATCCCCCTGCCGCCGGCCTCCGGGGCCTGGCGGGAGGGGGATCCGCCGGGGCGCCGCCTGTGGTACGAGCATGCGGCACCACTCCCCCTGGAGGCGGGCGGCGAGCTTCCCGGGGTGCGCCTGGCGTACGAGACATGGGGGCGGCTCGCGCCCGACCGCTCCAACGCGGTGCTCGTGCTGCACGCGCTGACCGGCGACAGCCATGTCGCGGGCCCGGCCGGGCCCGGCCACCCCGGGCCCGGCTGGTGGGACGGGCTCGTCGGCGCCGGGCGGGCCCTGGACACCCGCCGCTGGTTCGTCGTCGCGCCGAACGTGCTCGGCGGCTGCCAGGGCAGCACCGGTCCTGCCTCCCCGGCCCCGGACGGGCGCCGCTGGGGCAGCCGCTTCCCCTTCCTGACGCAACGGGACCAGGTGGCGGCGGAGGCACACCTGGCCGACGCGCTCGGCATCGGGCGCTGGGCGCTGGTCGTCGGCGGGTCGATGGGCGGCATGCGGGCGCTGGAGTGGGCGGTGAGCCGTCCGGAGCGGACCGGCGCGCTGCTGCTGCTCGCCACCGGTGCCGCGGCGAGCGCGGAGCAACTGGCCTGGTCGAACGCCCAGTTGCACGCAGTGCGCGACGATCCGCACTGGCAGGGCGGCGACTACCACGACGCGGGTCCGGGCCGCGGCCCGCACACGGGTCTCGGCCTGGCCCGGCGCATCGCGCACCTCACCTACCGCAGCGAACCGGAGCTGCGGGACCGCTTCGGCCGTACGCCGCAGGGTGCGGAGGACCCCTGGCGCGGCGGCCGCTACCAGGTCGAGTCCTATCTCGACCACCACGCCGCCAAGCTCGTGCGCCGCTTCGACGCGGGCAGCTATGTCGCCCTCACCGAGGCCATGAACAGCCATGACATCGGTCGCGGCCGGGGCGGGACACGGGCCGCGCTGCGCCGGGTGACGGCCCGGACCCTCGTCGCGGGGATCGACTCCGACCGCCTCTATCCCCCGTACCAGCAGGCCGAGTTGGCGGCCAAGATCCCCGCCGCGCGGTTCCGCACGATCCGGTCCCCGTACGGCCACGACGGCTTCCTCGTCGAGGTGGAGCAGGTCGCCGCGCTGGTGCGGGAACTGCTGGAACTGGAAGGGGCCGCCGCCGGGGGCTGACCCGCCCGGCACGGACGGCGGTTCTTCGCGCCCCGCGGGAGCGGGCGCCTTTCCCCGCAGCCTTCTCAGCAGGGCGCGGGATACAGCGGCGGGTTCACCCGGGCGAATCCCTCCTGGCGCTCGTAGGGGAAGTACGGGTAGGGCGCCGTGCGGTGGCTGGCCGCGTCGAGCAGGGCGGTCTGCTCGGGGGTGAGGCTCCAGCCGACGGCGCCGAGGTTCTGCCGCAGCTGGTCCTCGTCCCGGGCGCCGATGATGACCGAGGAGACGGTCTTGCGCCCGAGCAGCCAGTTGAGGGCGATCTGCGGCACCGCCTTGCCCGTCTCGGCCGCGACGGCCTCCAGGGCGTCGATGACGCCGTAGAGGTGGTCGTCGGTGACGGGCGGCCCGTAGTCGGCGGTGCGGTGCAGACGGCTGCCGGGCGGCAGCGGCGCTCCGCGGCGGATCCTGCCGGTGAGCCGCCCCCAGCCGAGCGGACTCCACACGATCGCGCCGAGTCCCTGGTCGACGGCGAGCGGCATCAGCTCCCATTCGTAGTCGCGGCCGAGGAGGGAGTAGTACACCTGCTGGGCCGCAGGGCGCGGGTGGCCGTGCTTCTCCGCGGCGGCGAGGGACTTCATCACCTGCCAGCCGGAGAAGTTGGAGACCCCGGTGTAGCGGACCTTGCCTGCCCGCACCAGGGTGTCGAGCGTGGACAGCACCTCTTCGACGGGTGTTCCGGCGTCGTAGGCGTGCAGCTGGAACAGGTCGAGGTGGTCGGTGCCGAGCCTGCGCAGCGCGTCCTCGCAGGCGGTGATGAGCCGGGAGCGCGAGGAGCCCGCGTCCCCCGGCCCGTCTCCCGTCGGCAGACCGGCCTTGGTGGAGATGATCACCTGGTCGCGGCGGCCCTTGACCGCCTGCCCCAGCACCTCCTCGGAGGCGCCGGCGGAGTAGACGTCGGCGGTGTCGAACATCGTGATCCCGGCGTCCAGGCAGATGTCCACCAGACGCCGCGCCTCCTGCGCGCCGGTCGTGCCCCACGCGCCGAAGAGCGGTCCCTGCCCGCCGAACGTCCCGGCACCGAAGCTCAGCGCCGGGACCATGAGCCCGGATGCGCCCAGTCGCCTGTACTCCATGACTGACCCCTTTCACCGACGATCCAGCTAACGGGTCTATAGTTTCGTTAGCCGCCGCCAAAGGTAGCAGGCCCATGGAGTTAATGGAACTGGAGTGCCGTTATGTCGGACGAAGCCGAACCGGGAACCGTACGGCCGGGCGGGCGCACCGCCCGGGTGCGCCAGGCGGTGCTGCGGGCGGCCGAGGACTCCTTGGCGGAGCACGGTTTCGCCCACCTCGACCTGGCCGACGTCGCCCGCCGCGCCGACGTGGGCAAGACGACCGTCTACCGCCGCTGGGGAACCGTGGCAGGGCTGCTGGCCGATCTCCTGGTGGACATGGCCGAGCAGTCCGTACCGCGCACCGAGACCGGTTCGCTGCTCGGTGATCTGCGGGCCAACGCCCGCCTGGTGCGGCGCACTCTGACGGATCCGCGCCAGGGCGCGCTGTTCCGGGCCCTGATCGCGGCCGCCACATGTGACGCGCGGACGGCCGAGGCGCTGCACCGCTTCTACGACATCCGGCTCAAGGAGTGGGCCCCCTGTGTCGGGCAGGCCGTCGAGCGGGGCGAGGTGCCCCCGGGCACCGATGCCCGGGAGGTGATCCGCGCCGTCTCCGCCCCCCTCTACCACCGGCTGCTGGTCAGCGGCGACCCGCTCGACGAGGCCACCGCCGACCGGGCCGCCGAGGCAGCCGCGACCGCCGCACGGGCGGGCGCCTACGTGGTACGGGACACGGGAGCCACGCGGGAGGGCGCGTGAGCCGACGCCCCCGGCGGGATCCCTCCCCGGTGGTCAGCCCTTCGGCTGGGTGAAGCGGATCCGGTTGCCGAAGGGGTCGCGCAGACCGCAGTCGATGCCGTACGGGCGCTCGGTGGGCTCCTCGGTGAACTCCACCCCGCGCGCCAGCAGTGTCTCGTAGGTCTTGCGGCAGTCGTCGGTGGTGAGGATGAGCCAGCCGCCCATCGCCCCCTTCGTCACCAGCTCGCGCACCTGCTCCGCGACCTCCTCCGACATCGCCGGGGCGCCCGGCCGCTCCAGCAGGATCTGCCGCTCGGGACGGCCGGGGACGCTGACAGTCAGCCAGCGCATGAAGCCCATGTCGATGTCGGCGGTGACCTCCAGGCCGAGCTTGCCGACGTAGAAGTCATGGGCCTCGTTCTGGTCGAGGACGTATATCTGCGAGTGCGTGATGGCGTTGAACATGACGCTCACGCTACCGAGCGGCGGGGCGGAGAACTTATCCGGAACTGCTCGATCACCGCGGCCCCGGACCGTGCCTGACGCGACGTCAGGCACCAGGCCGGGTCCAGGCCATGGTGAAGCACGTCGGGACCCCGGCGGCCACCGCCTCCTCGCGGTACGTCCGCGGAGACCTGCCGACGATGTCCCGGAACGTGCGGCTGAACGTGCCCGTACTGGCGTAGCCGACCTCGATCCCGATGTCCGTGACACTGCGGCTCGTGCCGCGCAGCAGGAACATCGCCCGCTCCACCCGGCGGCGCCGCAGATAGCGGTGCGGGGGCTCGCCGAAGGCGGCCCGGAAGGTCCGCGCGAAGTGCGCCGGTGACACATGCGCGATCCGGGCCAGGGCGGGCACGTCCAGCGGACGCGCGTAGTCGCGGTCCATCGCGTCCCGCGCCCGCAGCATACGGCGGTTGCTCTCCTCCACGGCCCGGCTCACCCCGCCATCATCCCACCGCCGGGGAGGGAGCCGGCCGCCCGGTCCGCCGGGCGCGGGCGGACCGCGGGCGGACCTCAGTCCCCCGGTTCCTCGTCCGGGGCGGCGGTGCGAGGAGCCGGGGGCGGGGGCGGCGCCGGGGCGCCGAACGAGACACCGGAGAAGTCCCGGCCCTGGAGCACCGGGCCGTTCTGGGTGCCGCCGCTGACGGTGTTGCGCACCGCGCCCTCCTCGATGCCGAGGGTCCTGGTCCGCGTGTACCAGGCTTCGAGGTCATGGCGGAAGCCGGCGTCCCACAGGGCTCGCCGGGCCAGTGCCGCGCTCAGCTCCTGCGCCCGCCGCGGATCGCCCGGATCCTCGCCCAGCCTGGCCAGCTCGCGCTGCCCCGGAACGACCGGCGGCGCACCGCCGTCCGCGCCGCCGTCCCCGGCGGAGCGCCGGAACGGCCGCCGCACCAGCGCGGTCAGTCCCGCCCACGCCTGCTGTCCCAGCTCACCACCGGCACCGCCCGCCAGCGCGCCGAGCAGAGCCACCGACACCGGATCCATCCGAGGCCACCGATTCCTTCCGCCGACGGCCGCGCCGGTACGCGAGTCACCGGCGCGCTTGTCCCGAGTCTCCCCGCCGCGCGCCGCGTCCAGTCCCGGCGCGGCCCGCTCGTGCGCGGCCGGAGCGCCGGACACCCGTGCGCGGCACCCGGGTGATACGTGTCAGTCGGCACAGGCCGGCCGGTCAGCCGACGCGCGGCGGCTCGCCGTCGTCCGGGGCCGTGCCGGTCCGGGCGTCCGGGAGATAGCTCGCGAGTCCGCGCAGGATGATCTCCAGGCCGATGTCGAACCGCTCGTCGGCGGACTCGGTCACCATCAGCCCGGCCAGGGCGCGCAGATGCGGGAAGTCCCGCTCGGGCAGGGACGCGAAGTACGTCCGCATCTCCTCGGCGATCTCGCTCCAGTCCGGACCGGCGTCGGCGGACGCGCCGTGTTCGTCCCGGTCGGCACGCCCCTGCCACATGGTCTCGCCCATGACGAAGCTGTCGATGTAGGTGGAGATGAGGTCACCGGCCTCGGCCGCGATACGGTCCGGCAGCCCCGCGGTCCGCAGGATGCCGAGGAACGACTCGACCTGCGGCAGCAGTTCGGCGGTGAAGGGGACGTGGGCCATGGAGATCCTGGCCATGTCCCGGTGGGCCAGCAGACGCCGGCGCCCCGAGCGGGCGTAGTCGCGCAACTGCTGCTGCCAGCGCCCGGGGTCGGGCTCGGGCATCTCGACGCCCTCGAAGAGCCGGTTGTACATGAGCTGGAGCAGGTCGTCCTTGGAGCTGACGTGCGCGTAGAGGGCGGAGACCGTCACGTCCAGCCCGGCCGCCACCTGGCGCATCGACAGCCCGTCGAGCCCCTGCCGGTCCAGCACGTCGAAGGCGGCGTCCACGATGCGCTCGCGCGACAGCGGGGTGCGTGCGGGCGTGAGGCGGGGGCGGGAGGGGCGCCTGCGCTCCCACGGAGTGGGCGGAGGGGGCCCGGGGGTGTCGGCGGCCGCGTCGTTCATGAGCACAGTCTAGGCAACCGGAGAACACTGTTCACCTTCCGGTCGGGCGCCGGTACGCACCGGGAGGATGAACAGTACGCGATATATCTTGTCCGGGTCGCCGAGTTGCGCTATATCTTGATGAACGCCGTTCTCTGGATGAGCAGTGTTCAGGTACAGTGAACAGTGTTCTCCGGGGGGTGGTGGCCGATCTGCCGTCCCCGGCGCGTGCCCGCGCACCGGAGGCGCACCCGTCCGTCCCGCCGTGCCCGTGGGGTTCTCCTCCCGGGCCCGCCCGTCCGCGAGGAGTAGTACCGATGTCCACCACAGGCGTCGCGTCCGCCGAGACACCCCACGCCGATCCACCGGCGCCCTACCGGTGGCGCTGGGCCGCGCTCTTCGTGATCCTCGCGGCCGAGGTGATGGATCTCCTCGACGCCGTCGTGACGAACATCGCCGGCCCCTCCATCCGGGCCGACGTCGGCGGCGGTGCCTCCACCTTGCAGTGGCTGGCCGCCGCGTACACCCTCTCGATGGCCGTCGGTCTCGTCACCGGCGGACGGCTCGGCGACATCCACGGGCGCCGCCGGATGTTCCTCGTCGGAGCGGGCGGCTTCACCCTGGGGTCGTTCCTGTGCGCGATCGCCATGTCCCCGGAGATGCTGATCGGCGCGCGCGTCGTCCAGGGCCTGTTCGGCGCGGTGATGCTGCCGCAGGGCCTCGGCATGATCAAGGAGATGTTCCCGCCGAAGGAGTCCCAGAAGGCCTTCGGCCTGTTCGGCCCGGTCATGGGGCTGTCCGCGGTCTGCGGACCGATCCTGGCGGGCTGGCTCGTGGACGCCGACTACTTCGGCACCGGCTGGCGGATGATCTTCCTGATCAATCTGCCGCTGGGCGCCGCGGCCCTGCTGGGCGCCGTGCGCTATCTGCCGCGAGGCCGTTCCGGCAGCAAGCCGCGCCTGGACATCCCCGGCATGATCCTGGTCTCGCTGGGCGCGATGCTGATCATCTTCCCGCTGGTCCAGGGCCGTGAGTACGACTGGCCGCTGTGGACGTTCCTGATGATGGGCGCCTCGGTGCTCGTCTTCATCGCCTTCGGCGCCTACGAGTCGCGGCGCAGCAGGGCCGGGCAGGACCCGCTGGTCATCCCCGGCCTCTTCCGCAAGCGCGGCTTCAGCGGCGGCATGGCCCTCGGACTGGTCTTCTTCTCGACCATGCAGGGCTTCATGCTGGTCTTCAACCTCTACACCCAGATCGGTCTCGGCTACTCGCCCCTCAAGGCGGGCCTCGTGATGGTGCCGTGGTCGGGCGGCATGATCGTCGGCTTCGGACTCGCCCAGGCCGTCGCCCGGTTCGGACGCGCCGTGCTCCAGGCGGGCACGCTGGTGATGGCGCTCGGTGTGTTCGGTATCTGGCTGACCCTGGACATGGCGGGCAGCGGCGTCGGTCCCTGGCAGCTCCTGCCGGCCCTGCTCGTGACCGGTGTCGGCATGGGACTGCTCATGGCCCCGTTCTTCGACATCGTGCTGGCCAGCGTCGAGCAGCACGAGACGGGCTCGGCGTCCGGCACGATGACCGCGATCCAGCAGCTCGGCGGCGCCTTCGGCGTGGCCCTCCTCGGCACCGTCTTCTTCGGCCTGCTGGGCGGCGGGATCGCCAGTGCCGTAGACGACCACTCCGACACCCTGCGGGGCCAGTTGACCGCCGCGCACGTCGCACCGGCCGCCCAGGACCGCGTCGTCATGGACCTGCGCACCTGCGCCTCGGACCGCGCCGTGGCCAAGGACCCCGAGACGACCCCGGCCTCCTGCACCCGGCTGGAGAAGGACACCCGGTCGGCGGTGACGTCGCCCCAGGACGCGGCCCGGATACCCGCGGCGCTGGAGGACACGGCGTCCTCCGCCTTCCGCAGCGGCTTCGGCACCGTGATAAAGACGGTGCTCTGGATCGTCGACGGCATGCTCGTCCTGACCTTCCTGCTCGCCTTCCTCCTGCCGCGCCACGCACGCCCCGGCGAGTCCGGCGCGCACTGAACCGCGTACGGCGCGGCACGCACAGCGGTGCGCGGCAGGCCGGGCAGCCCTGGGACCGGAAGGGGGCCGCCCGGCCTGCCCCCCCCGCCCGACCCCGCCCGACCTGCGCCCGGAGACACGTGTGCTCCGCAGCGAGGCGGGCCGGGGCCGCCGGGGCGCCGCCGGTTCGACGGGCGGCCCGAGCGGGACACCCGTCGCGCATGATCCCCCGGGGCGAGAGGGGCGACGCCGGCAACCGGCCCAGGTGGTCCAGGGAGTTCCGTCCGGAACACCCGTGGAGACCAAGGAGCTTCGGGCGGGAAGCCCCGTACCGGCGGATGTCCGCCCCGGACCTGTGGGCCGCGTTCCTCGCCTTCCTGAGCTGCCGCCAACAGCTCGCGGAGACCACCGCGGCCGACGTGCGGGACCTCTCGCCGCGGACGGACGTCGTCGTCCGCCCTCAGCGACCGGTCGCCCCGTCGAGCAGTTCGCGGATGATGTCCATGTGCCCGGCGTGGCGGCCGGTCTCCTCGATCATGTGGGTGAGCGCCCAGCGGACACTGGGCGCGGGCCGGTCCGACCGGGGACGGGGTACCGGGGCACCGGCGTCGGTGCACCGGTCCAGGACCGTGTCGGCCTGCTCCACCGCCGTCCGGTAGCGGGCGACGACGTCGGCGGCGCTGTCCTGCGGAGCGGCGTGGAAGGTCGCCTGCCAGTCGGTGACCCGGTCCCCGAGGAACATCGACCGTTCGACATGGGTGAGGTGGCCGAGCAGACCGAGCAGGTTCGTGCCCGAGGGCACCGCGGCGGTCCTGATCCCGGGCTCGGGAGCGTCCTCGACCTTGGCGGCGACCGAGTGCCGTAGGTAGTCGAGGAAACCGCGCAGGGCCTCGATCTCGCTGTCTCCGGTCCGGGGCGGCGGGGTGTCGCTGCGGCGACGGCGCGCGCTGGGCATGGTGTTCTCCTGTGCAGGGAAACGATTCTGACGCCAGGCCAGGCCACGCGCTCGGCTGCCTGGGCACCGCGTGCCGGGAACCGTCTCAGGCGGTGCGGCGGATGATCAGGACGTGGTCGGTGACCTCGGCGGTGCTCCCGTCCGGGCCGGTCGCGGTCCGGCGGGGCGCGTCGGCACGTTCGACCGTCCAGGACACCGGGTCGAGACCGATGCCCTCGGCGACCTCCAGCGGGGACGGGTGGCGCACGTCCGGGTCCTGCACCCAGGACCAGGGCGCGGTCGAGCCGTGATCGACGACCAGCAGCCGCCCGCCCGGCCGCAGCGCGAGAGCGGCGGCGTGCAGGGCGGCGGACCGGTCGAGGGCCAGCGGAGTTTGCAGGTAGTGGGCGCTGACCAGGTCGAACCGGCCGTCCGGGAAGGACGCGCCGAGATCGTGCCGCTCGGCGCGGATCCGGTCGCCGAGGCCGTGCGCGAGGGTGAGTTCGGTGAGCCGGTCGATCGCCACGGCCGAGACGTCGACAGCGGTGACCCGCCAGCCCTGGCGGGCGAGCCACAGCGCGTCGCCGCCCCCGCCGCACCCCAGGTCCAGTACGTCACCGGACGGCAGACCCATGACGGTCTCGGTCAGCCGCGCGTTGGGCCGGGGCTCGGTGGCCACCGGCCGGGCCGCGTAGACGCCGTCCCAGAACTCCAGGGCATCCTCGGTGCTCATCGGGGCACTTCCTCCATCGGTCGCGGTCGTGGAACCTGTCGCGGAACACGCCCCAGCCTTGCCCCGCGCCCCGGATCCGGCACGCGAACTTGCCGATACCGCAAAGCGCTTCGGCTCTCCGGCGCGATGCGTGCGGCGGTGAAACGGGAGAACGGGGGCAGACGGCGAAGGTGATCTTCACACCCGTGGAGATCCGAGGACCCCATGGATCCCCTCGGAGCCTCGCCGGGCCCCTCGGGGGCCGCGGGGATCCGCCGGAGGAGGGAAACCACCCGCCGTGACCGTGCCCACCCGCCGCATACGCGGCAGCAGACTCCGACACCCCGGCCTGCCGCGCTTCGATCTCCGCGCGACCGCCGTGTTCTTCACCCTGCTCGCCCTGCTCCTGGTCGTCCTGGGAGTCGTGGCGCGGGCGGCGGGCGCGGTCGCCGAGCGGCGCCCGGTCTGGACCGTCGTCCTGTGCCTGCTCTGCGCCCCGGCCCTGGTGGCGGGCGTGCGCGGCCGGTACCGCAGGCGCTCGGCCGCGCGGGCCGCCCACCGGGCCGCCGCCGCGCTCCAGGAGGCCACGCGGACCGCGCTCGACGCGCTGGAACCGCCTGCCGGAAGGGAGCGCCCCTCCCCCGCGCCCACGGTCGCCGTCGTCCCCGCCGACGAGCCGGAACCCACCGTCGTCGTCGACTACGCCGCTCTCGATGCCGACGCGTTCGAGCAGGCCGTGGCGGCGCTGTGCGAGCGGGACGGCTGCGGGTCCGTGGAGGTGGTCGGCGGGGCCGGTGACCTCGGCGCCGATGTCGTGGGCGTGGACCCGCAGGGGCGGCGGCTGATCGTCCAGTGCAAGCGCTACGGCGAGGACAACCGCGTCGGCTCCCAGGACCTCCAGCGCTTCGGCGGTACCTGCTTCACCGTGCACGAGGCCGACGTGGCGGCCCTGGTGACCACCAGCGGCTTCACGGCACCGGCCGTCGAGTACGCCGCGCACTGCGGGATCGTCTGTCTGGACGGCGAGGCGCTGCGGGCCTGGAGCGAGGGCACCGGCCCCGCCCCCTGGGAGCTGCCCGCCCCGGCCCCCGGCGCCGGCCTCCCGCCGCAGTGATCCGCACCGCCCGCCGTCAGGGGGTGCGCAGTGCCCGGGGCCGGGCGTCGGTGTCCTGGTCCGCCGCGCTGGCCGCCGGTTCGGGGCGCGGCCCCTTGACCCGGCGTACGGCGTAGGCGATCAGGACGACGGCGAGGCTGCCGAGGCTGGTGAACAGCTGGGTGCGCTGGTCGTGGATGACCGCCATGGCCACCAGCACCACGGCGAAACCCGCCATCACCACCCAGGTCAGATACGGGTGGAACCACATGCGCAGGGTCAGCCGCTCCGGTGCCTCCCGTTGCAGGCGCCGCCGCATGCGCAACTGGGACGCCCCGATCATCAGGTACATGAAGATGGCGATGGCTCCGGAGGAGTTGACCAGATAGCTGAAGACGGTGTCCGGGGAGAGATAGGCGAGGACCACGGACACCCAGCCGACGACCGTTCCCGCGAGGATGGCGCGCACCGGGACGTTGCGCTTCCCGGTCGACGCCGACCAGGCCGGGGCGTCTCCGTGGGCGGCCAGGGCGAGCAGCATGCGGGAGGAGACGTAGACGGACGAGTTGAGCACGCTCAGCACGGCGGTGAGGATCACGATGTCCATGACGGTGCCGGCGCCGGGCAGGCCGATGAGGTCCCAGGCCGCGACGTACGGGCTGGCGAGTACCTTGGCGCTGTCCCACGGCACGATGGTGACGACCAGCACGATCGAGCCGACGTAGAACAGGATGATCCGCCAGATGATGCCGGTCGTGGCGCGGGCGACGGAGCGTTCGGGTTCCTTGCTCTCGGCGGCGGCGATGGTGACGATCTCCGCTCCGCCGAAGGCGAAGATGACCACGACGATCGCCGAGAAGATCGACGTGAAGCCGTGCGGGGCGAAGCCGCCGTGCGCGGTGAGGTTCGAGAAGTCGAAGGAGCTGCCCGGCCACGCGCCGAAGACGTACAGGCCGCCGACGATCAGGAAGGCGACGATGGCGGCCACCTTCACCGAGGAGAACCAGAACTCGAACTCGCCGAAGGAGCGCACCGACAGCAGGTTCGTCGCGGTCATGACCGCCATCAGGCCCATCGCCATGACCCACAGCGGCAGTCCGATCCAGGCGTGCAGGATCGACGCGCCCGCGACCGCCTCGACGGCGACGATGATGACGTAGTAGTACCAGTACAGCCAGCCGATGGTGAAGCCCGCCCAGGGGCCGATGGCGGTGCGGGCGTAGTCGGCGAACGAGCCCGCGGACGGCCGGGCCACGACCATCTCGCCGAGCATGCGCATGGTGCACAGCACGAGGGCGCCGGCCAGGCAGTACGAGATGATGGCGGCCGGGCCCGCGGCCTTGATCACCGAGCCGCTGCCGACGAAGAGCCCGGCGCCGATGGCACCGCCGATGGCGATCATCGACATGTGCCGGTTGCGCAGGGAACGGCTCAGCTGGGGTCGTGGTGCCGGTGCTTGCTGTGGTCTGCGGGGGTCGGCAGGGGGCACGGGGGTCTCCCTCGGTCGTCGGTTCACGGGTTCACGGGTTCACGGGTTCACGGTCGGGCATACGGGGGGCGCGGTCGTCGGGGACCGGAGCGGGTCAGGTCCAGTCCGCTTCCCGGCCGCCGCCGAGCACCCAGGTCAGGGCGCGGAAGCGGCGCAGCGTCTCCGCGGCGTCGGCCGCCTCGAAGCGCAGGGTGCGCGGGCCCGCCGCGGTGACGCCGGCCAGGGCGCGGGCGCGTTCGGTGAGATAGGGGCTGTCCACGTCGACCTCCACGACATGCGGTACGGGGCGCGCGGCGGGCGGACGCGGGGCCTCGGCGAGCGCCGCCGACGCCGTGGCGCGGATGTCAGCGCCGGTGGCGGCCGGAGTGCGGCAGCGCGCCGCGTGCCGGGAGACCGCCGTCTTGACGGTGACCGTCCGGCAGCCGGGCGCGTACCGGCGGGCCGCGGCGCAGGTGAGGTCGTCACCGGTGACCAGGACGACGGGGACGCCCGCCTCGGCGGCCACCAGGGCGTTGAGGCGGCCCTCGTCGGCCGCTTCCCCGTCGACCCGTACGGCCAGGACGCTGTGCGAGAGATACGTGTGCGCGAGGACGCCGTCCTCGCCCGCGCCGGTGTGGTAGCCGACGAAGGCGACCGCGTCCACGTCGGCGCCGAGGCCCTCCATCATGCCGAGCGGCTTGTGCCGGCCCACGATCAGAGTGGCGCGCGGGTCGAGTTCCTCGATCAGGATGTTGTCCATGCCGCAGTGGGCGTCGTTGACGACGATCTCGTCGGCTCCCGCGTCCGCGAACCCGGCGACGGCCGCGTTGACATCACCGGTGAGCAGCCGCCGGAAGCGCTCGTGGCGCGCGGTGCCCGCGGTCACGTCGGCCGGCAGGACCGTGCCGGTGGCCCCCTCCATGTCGGCGGAGATCAGTACCAGGGTCATGCGGCGGCACCGTCCTCGTGCGCGGCACCGCTTTCCGGGCGGTCGGCGGCCAGCAGCCCGACGAGGGCGTCGGCCTGTGCGGCGCCGCTCTCCTCGACCACCTCGCGCACGGTCTGCGCCGCCCGGACCAGGGCGAAGCGGATCCGGCCCTCGGCGTCCGCGCGGTAGCCGTGGACGGCGGGCCGCGGCAGCGAGTTGTAGGAGAAGTGGTTCGAGAAGTAGTACGCGCCGGTGTCGTAGAGCGCCACGATGTCGCCGGGCGCCACGGGCGGGAGTTCGCGCGCCACGGCGGTGAGATCCCCGGCGAAGCAGCAGGGGCCCGCGATGTCGACGGTCTCCGTCGCGCCCCGCTTGGGGCGGCCCGCGGCGTCGTACACCCCGGCGCGCAGCGGCCAGGCGTCGGGCATGAACACGGTGCGGGTGGCGACCTGGGCGCCCGCGTGGGTGACGGCGATCCGGCGTCCGCCGGCGGATTTGGTGTACTCGACGAGGGAGGCGATCGTGCCGTTCTTGGCGAGCAGCGAACGGCCGAACTCGGTGACCAGGCTGTACCGGCCGTCGAACAGCTCGGGTACGGCCGCGCGCAGTTCGGTGACGTAGTCGGCGTAGCCGGGCCGGTCCTCGTCGCTGTCGAAGTCGACGGGCAGGCCGCCGCCGATGTCCAGCGAGGTGATCTGGCGGCGGCCGAGCGCCGTGTTGATGTGCTCCGCCAGTTCGTGGGCCGCGCGGATGCCCTGGGCGATGAGCGGCAGCGGGCAGCCCTGGGAGCCGACGTGGGCGTGCAGCCGGGTCAGCCAGGGGCGGGCCGCGAAGGCGTCGACCACGGCCTGGACGGCGCCTTCGTCGCGCAGTGCGACACCGAACTTGGAGGTGCTGGTCGCGGTGCTCATCGCACCGATGGCACCGGCGCCCACCTGCGGGTTCACTCGCAGTCCGACGGGACCTCGGGGGGTGTGTCCGGCCAGCAGGACGTCGACGCGCTCCAGTTCCTGGAAGTTGTCCACGTTGAAGGCGATGCCCTGGTCGAGCGCGAACCGCAGTTCCCCGACCGTCTTGGCGGGGCTGTCGAAGACCAGCCGGTCGGCGGTGAAACCGGCCTCCAGCGCCAGTTCCAGTTCGCCGGGCGAGGCCACCTCGCAGCCCATGCCGGCCCTGGCGAGCAGCCGCAGCACCGGCACGAGCGAACACGCCTTGGCCGCGAAGGTGTGCTGCACGGCGGCCGGGCCGCGGAAGGCGTCGTGCAGGCGGTCGACGGCGGCCAGGACACCGTCCACGTCCAGCAGGCCGACGAGGGGCGACCGGGCGTCCAGGAGCCCTTCCCCGACTGCTGCGGCCAGGGCCGCATCGCGCGCCGTACGCCGTCGCCGGGCCGAAGCGGAAGTCACGTTGAATCACACCTCACACATGTGTCGGAAGACGCCTGCCGGAAGCCGCTCGGCGCAGGGCAGGCCGCGGCCGTGCGCCGCGCATCGCCCGGGTTCACCGGGCGGGCCCCGGGCCGCACGAACAGCTTCGGGCGCGGTGGCGGGGCTCGTCTTCGTCCGAGACGACCAGGACTCGCCCTCGGAATGGTCCGGCCCGACAACTGAACGATCTTGATGGCCGACCATCCACCGGGCCGGGTCCGGGCCGGTGGGGGCCTGGACCAGGGGCCGGGGTCAGCTTCCGCGCCCGGGTCAGCCGCCGCGCCGGGCGAGGCGGAGGCCGAGGCCCGCAAGCAGCCGGCCCACGGGGTCGCCCACGTCGACGCCGAACAGTTCCCGGGCGCGGCGCAGCCGGTAGCGCAGGGTGTTGGGGTGCACGTTGAGGCCGCGCGCCGCGGCCCGGGTGTCGCCGAAGGCGTCGAGGAAGGCGGCGACCGACGCGCCGTACGCGGAGCCGTGCGTCCGGTCGTGCGCGACCATCGCGTGCACCGGACCGTTCATCTCCTGCCAGGTGGGCTCGACGCTGTCCAGCACCCGCAGGAGGGCGACCTCGGAGACCACGTCCCGGTGGAGCGCCGAGGCCGAGGTCCAGGGCCCGCCTCCCGCGGCCGCCCGCTCGCGCAGGACCCGTACCACCAGTTCGGCCGACGCGCGGGAGGCGGGCAGCTCCGACAGGTCCGCCGCCCGCTGCCCCACCCCGGCGAAGACCACGCTGTGCGGTACGGAGCGGGCGGCGGCGACCATACGGCGCGCGGGGTCGGCCTCGGCTCCCCCGGCGGCGGGTGTCAGGACGAACAGCCGGCCGCCCGAGCGGGCGCTCACACAGCCCGGCAGATAGGCGGCGGCCTGGAGGGCGAGCAGATCCAGCACACGGTGCCCGGTGGTGTCCGTGGCCGCCGCCGGTGCGCCGGAGGCCGCACCGGGGCCGGACGGGCGCGGACCGGCGGGTCCGCCGGGGTTCCGGGTGTCGTGCACCTCGGCGACGAGGACCGTGTACGGCCCCTCGGGTGCCACGCCGAGCCCGCGGGCCGCCTGCTGCGCGCCGGGGCGGCCTTCGAGCAGGTCCTTCACCGCCTGCTCGCGGCGTCCGGCCTCCTCCCGGCCCCAGGTCTCGTGGTGCACGAGATGCGGTGCGGCGGCCCGTGCCGCGGCCCGCAGCGCCGCCGCCGCGTCCTCGGCGAGCGGGCGCCCGTCGGCGGCGGCCCAGATCGAGCCGAGCACCTCGCCGCCGTGCCGTACGGCGATGGCCAGCCGCTCGGCGTAGCGGTCGTCGGCTGGCAGCCGCACCACGTCGCCGCTGCTCCACAGCGCCGTGAAGAAGCCCCGCTCGCGCAGTTCGGCGACCCGCCAGCGGGGCACCTCCTGGCCGAGGATGGTCAGCAGGCGCAGTGGGTCCGCCGCGTGCTCCAGCCGGGAGTAGGCCAGCACCCGGGAACGCGGGTCCTCGATGGTGATGGCACCGCCGACCAGGTCGGCCACGGTGTTGGCCAGTCCCGCCAGGTCGCCGAGGCGCAGCCCCGCCATCCCGGCCGGGGCAGCGGCGCCGCTGTGCGCCAGGGCGGTGCGCAGCCGGCCCAGCACCTCGGTCCAGTCGGTGCCCGGGGCGCGCAGCAGCAGGGCGGTGCGGCCCCGGGCGGCGACCGCGGCCAGGGCCGCGGGCGGCCTGCGGGCGCCGGAGCGCAGCACCACGGCGGTGGCCCCGGCCCGGTCGGCGGCGCGCAGGACGTCCGCCGCCTCCGGGGAGTCGGCCGACGTGCCCGGGGTGAGCAGTACGTGTCCGGGCGCCGCCCAGTCGTCGTCGCGGTCCTCGCCGACGTCGTGCACCACCACGTCGGCCACCGGGACGTCGGTGCCGAGCGGTGCGGCGACCACGTCGAGCATCCCGGGCCCGGCCAGGGTGAGGAGGTGGGCCAGCGTCGGACCGCCGGGGTGCGGGGTCGGCTCGGGCTCCATCCACCCATTATGTTGCGCGCGGGAGTGCGGGAGCGCGGGTGGCTCCCGGAGCGTCGCGGGTGGTGCGGTGCGCGCCCGGCGCGGCCCGCAGCGCGGGTGCGGACCGGCGCGCGGGTGCGGACCGGCGCGCGAACCGGTGTGAGGGGCGTGGGGGCACATGTGCAGTGTGGGGCGCACACCGGAACACGCGCTCCGGCGCGCAAGCCGGGCGGTGGGTCGGCCAGGGCGGGTCGGCCAGGGCGGGATCCGGCCGCCTGCGAAGTTTCCGATAATGCTCTGCGAGCGGCCGTGACCCCACGGGCGGCGGGAAGGAGCCGAGGTGTCCGACACGTTCAAGCGGCGCGCACCGAGCCGGCGCGGCGCGGGCGGTGCCCTGAAGGAGGAGATCCTGATGGCCGCGGCCCGGCTGCTGGCCGAGTCGGGCCGGGAGGAGGCCCTGTCGCTGCGCGCGGTCGCACGGGAGGTCGGGATCTCGGCACCGAGTGTGTATCTGCACTTCAAGGACAGGTCGGAGCTGGTGGCGGCGGTGACGCAGCGGGCCTACGACCGGCTCGTCGGGGAACTGCGGGAGGCCGGGCGGGGCGACGACGGGCCGCGTGCGGCCGTACGGGCGATGGCACGGCGGTATTGCGCGTTCGCGGTGGAGAATCCGCGGCGCTACCGGCTGATGTTCGGCGTGGAACGGGTCGCCGGGCCGCGCGAGCAGTTGCCCCGGCATCCGGTGTGGCTGGTGCTCGCGGCGTGGGAGGAGGCGCTCGCCGCCTGCCACCGGGCGCGCTCCGCGCAGGTGGACGCCAAGGAGGACGCCCTGATGCTGTGGGCGGCGCTGCACGGGATCGTGGCCATCGCCATGGCGTTGCCCTACGAGGTCGACACGGACGGGATCGAGCAACGGGCGGATGCCGTGGTCGATCGCATGGTGGCCGGATAGCAGCGGCGAACGCCCGCCGTCGTTGACGTCCCGGACCCCGTCCATATAGTTGCCCTGAGCACCTAACACTGTAAGGAGTGATGGGACCGCTCCCTCTGCCGAGGAGGCAGGTATGACCGACACACTGACGGACACGCCGGCCCAGCTGCCCGAGCACCCGATGCCCCGGGCGTCCGGCTGCCCCTTCGATCCGCCCCCCGCGCTCCGGGACCTCCAGGCCGGCCGACCCGTCTCCCGGGTACGCATCTGGGACGGCAGCAGCCCGTGGCTGATCACCCGTCACGAGGACGTACGCGCGCTGCTGGGCGATCCGCGCATCAGCGCCGACCCCAGCCTGCCCGGCTATCCGCACCGCACGGCCGGGCTGAAGGTGCGCGACCAGACCCGGCGCACCTTCATCACCATGGACGACCCCGAACACGCCCGGCTGCGGCGCATGGTGACGGCTCCCTTCGCGATCAGGAAGGTCGAGGCGCTGCGGCCCTCGATCCAGCAGATCGTCGACGGCCTGATCGACGACCTGCTCGCCGGGCCCAGGCCGGTGGACCTGGTCGAGTCCTTCGCCCTGCCGCTGCCCAGCCTCGTGATCTGCGAACTGCTCGGCGTCCCCTACGAGAAGCACGACTTCTTCCAGCGCAACACCAGAGTCATCGTCCGCCGCTCCTCCACGGCGGAGGAACTGCTCACGGCGTCCGAGGCGCTGACCGACTACCTGGACGATCTGCTGACCGTCAAGCTCGCCGATCCCGGCGACGATCTGCTTTCCCAGCTCGCGGTGCAGCGGGTGGCCACCGGGGAGATGACGCAGCGTCAGGCGGCCGAGACGGGCGTCCTGTTGCTCGGTGCGGGCCACGAGACCACCGCGAACATGATCGCGCTGGGCACCCTGGCCCTGCTGCGCAACCCGGAGCAGCTGGCCCTGCTCCGCGACACCGACGATCCCAGGACCGTCGCCGGGGCCGTCGAGGAGCTGCTGCGCTATCTCACCATCACCCACTCCGGGCGGCGGCGCGTGGCGGTGGCGGACATCGAGATCGACGGCCAGGTGATCCGCGCGGGCGACGGTGTGGTCTTCGCCAACGAGATCGCCAACCGGGACCCGGAGGCCTTCCCCGAACCCGACCGGCTCGACCTCACCCGCGATGCCCGCCGCCATGTGGCCTTCGGGTACGGCGTGCACCAGTGCCTCGGCCAGCCGCTGGCCCGCGTCGAGCTACAGGTCGTCTACAGCACCCTGTACTCCCGCATCCCCACCCTCGAACTGGCCACCGGCATGGACCGGTTGGAGTTCAAGCACGACGGCCTGGTCTACGGCGTCCACGAACTCCCGGTCACCTGGTAGCACACCCCTGCGAACGGAACGAGGAAACCCATGCGTGTGGAAGTGGACCAGCCCAGGTGCGTCGCGTCCGGGCAGTGTGTCCTGATGGCTCCCGAGGTCTTCGACCAGGACGACGACGGCATCGTGCTGCTGCTGAGCAGCGACCCGGATCCGGTGCACGAGGAAGGGGTGCGCGAGTCCGCGGCGGTCTGCCCGGCCGCCGCGATCCGGCTGCTGGAGAACTGAGACCGCGCGTCCCCTTCCGCGCGGCCCGGGTGTGTGCGACCCGGGTGTGTGCGCACCGGCCCGCCGATGCCGCTGAACGCACGGCGGGCCGGGCGGTCCTGGGGACTTCCGGAACCGGGCGGGTGCACGCCGTCGCGTGGTCACCGCCCGGTGGCCGAAGGCTCAGCGCAGCACGTCGGCGTCGGTGTCGGGCGGGCCTCCCGGAGGCGGCACGCTCGGCTCGAAGGCGGCACCGGAGCGACCGCGGGTCGCGGGCGGAAGGCCGTTCGCCCAGGCCATGAGCTCGGGGTCCTCCAGGTCGCGGACCCACAGCGAGGACAGGTCGAGGGCGTCCGCGCTGGGGCGGGCGCCGACGCCGACCACGCGCAGTCCGGCCTCCTTGGCCGCCCGGAGCCCGTTGACCGAGTCCTCGACGGCCAGCGCGTTCTCGCCGTTGGAGCCGAGGCGGCGGACGGCCTCGGCGTAGGTGTCCGGGTACGGCTTGGGCCGGATGGGGCCCTCGGGGACGACCACGTGCTCGAAGTGGTGGAGCAGGCCGACCGACTCCAGGCTGAACTCCACGAGGTCCGCGGGGCAGTTGCTGGCCACGGCCAGGGATGCCGTGCGGCTGAGGACGGTGACCAGCTCCCGTGCGCCCGACATGGGCGACGGATCGCGGGCGACCAGGGCGCGGTACGCGGCGAGAAGCTGTTCCGCCAGCTCCTCGGCGCAGTCCGGTCTGCCGATCACTTCGGCCATGAGTGCTCCGCACTCGGTGTAGTGCAGGCCCTTGCTGCGCTCGGCGAACTCCGGGCCGGGAGCGTGGCCGAAGCCGCGCAGGACGACGCCACGGGCGCGTTCCCAGTGCCGTTCGGAGTCGACGAGGGTGCCGTCGCAGTCGAAGACGACTGCCTCGGGTGCCCAGTCGGGATCGAGGGTGTGCTGTTTCGTCATGTGCTTCGCCGTTCTTGGCGTGAGGTGCCATCTGGGGGGTGGGGGCGCCCGTCAGCGGCTCGGATCCGGCCGCTGCGGTGCTTCGCCGGCCAAAGCGCGAAGCACTGCCGATCACGGCCGGTCGGCAGGCGCGGACAGGCGGGCGGCGCGGACGAGAAGCGCCGTCCTGCTTCCGGAACCGGAACATAATGAACGTTACGCTCGACCGGCTCATCTGTAGGCATTTGCCAGCGCAATACGCACTTGTGGGTGACGCCTCACTGGTAACGGAGCACTCCCCCGGCGGTCACCACGCCGCCCTGGCGGAAGCGGAAGACCGCCGTACGGCCGTAGGCGGCGCTCTCCACGACGGCGGGCGGGGCGTGTTCGGTGAAGTGCGACGCGGTCATCCGCCCGCCGAGCGGCCGGACCAGGCGTCCTGCGCTGCGCAGGGCCACGGCCTGCCGCGCCGCCTCCAGCAGGGCCATCCCGGGGACATGGTCCGTCTCGTGGTCGAACAGGAACGGGTGGCGGAGGTCGGCCGGGTCCACCACCAGGGTGCCGCCGTCCAGCGCGACCAGGGCGTCCGCCTCCGCCGGGACGCCGAGCAGGGCCGGCTGGGGCCGGGGGCGGGCGGTGCCCGCGCCGGACGGCGGGGCCGCGCTCACGGTGCGGACCGTCGCGTACCGTTCGGCCGTCAGGAAGCGCGCCCCGCCGTCCGCACGTGCGAACACCTGCCCGCCGCTGCGGAAGTCGGCCCGCAGCCGCATCCGGCGCGGGTGGTCGGAGCCGGGGGCCCCGGTCAGCCCGGTGACCGTGACCCGGCAGGTGATCTCGCTGCCGCCGTGCGGTGCCCGCGGCTCCCGGGCCGGGTCGATCCGGTACGAGACGTCGTCGATCAGGAACCTGTCGGCGGCGGGCACCCCGAAGTGGCACCGCGGGAGGTAGATGCCGAGCTGGCGCACGGTCTCGACGACCAGCCACGGGCTGTGCCGGCTGTCGCGTCCGCGCGGGAACGTCGGGTGCGAGCGCGGCCACAGCGCGGCGGCACAGAAGGCCCGGCGGCCGCAGGGCCGTACGTCGGTCAGCAGCACCTCGGCGACCGAGACACGGTGGACGAGTTCACGGGGGACGGTGCGCGACCAACTGGACGGTGTCAGGCACGTCTCGCCGGCGCCGCAGCCCTGCGGTCCGTCCACGGCACGCGGCGCGTGCGAACTGCGCCCGGAGCCCATGAAGGGATGCTAATAAGACCATTCCGTGGTGCGCATGCCGAGCCTTTCCGGCCTTCCCGCAAATGGGCTATATTCCCCCTCGCGATCTCCCCAAGGGCAAGGAAAACGCGTGCACGAACGGGCGGCTGACACCCGCAGGGCGGTATTGCAGGCAGCCGCGCATCTGTTCTTCGAACAGGGGTACGCGGCGACGAGTATCGCCGACATCAGCGAACTGTCCGCCCGGACCAGCGGCGCCATCTATTTCCATTACGCCGGCAAGGAGCAGTTGGCGCGCGCGGTGGTCGAGGCGCATTTCGCCGCCTGGCCCGCGCTGATCGCCCGCCACGAGAACGTGGGCGCGCCCGCGCTGGAGAGGCTGGTGCGGCTCAGCTACGCGGTCGCCCGCGCGTTCCGCGACGACGTGTTCGTCCGCGCGGGCGCGCGGCTGTGGGCCGAACGCCGGTCGATCAACGTGGAGATGCCCCCGCCGTTCCTGGACTGGATCGCCACGGTGGAACACCTGCTCGACGAGGCCCGTACGGAAGGGACGCTCGCCGCGGGGGCCGAGCCGGTCCGGGACGCGACGACGCTGGTGTCCGCCTTCTTCGGTCTGCACACGCTGTCCGACGCGCTGGACGAGCGGCGTCTCATCGAGGACCGGCTGACCGCCTTCTGGCATCTGATGCTCCCGGCCCTCCAGGGCGCGCCCGCCCCCGCCGCCCTGCTGGACCGGGTCAGGGAGGACACCGCCTCCCTGCCGCGCTGAGGGGCGGGGAGCCGGGGACGTCACCGGGCGCCCCGTCCCGTGCTCCGGCGCCGGCGCGGAGGCCGCCTCGGCGCCGCCGCCGCACCGCGCCGGTGCGGGCGGTCAGCCCGCCGCCGTGTACCGGTGGGTGGGGTAGGTGAGGTATCCGGCGTCGCCGCCCTGGTAGTACGTGCTCTCGTCGACGGGGGCCAGGGGGACACCGGTGCGCAGCCGCTCGACCAGGTCGGGGTTGGCGATGAAGCCGCGGCCGAAGCTGATGAGTTCGGCGCCCAGCCCGAGCCAGCGGTCGGCGTCGGTGCGCCCGGTCTGCCTGGCCCCCATCGGCACCACGGGGTTCATGACGAGGGTGCCGGGCCAGGCCCGGCGCAGCTCCCTGAGCAGGTCCTCACCGGCGGTCGCCTCCAGGTGGACGTAGGCCACGCGGAGCCGGGCCAGCTCGGCGAGGAGCGCGGTGTACAGCTCGGGGACGTCACGCTCCTCGACGCCCCAGAAGGTGCCGCCCGGGGAGAGCCGGATGCCGGTCCGGGCGGCGCCCACCGCGTCGACGGTCGCGGACACCGCCTCGACGGCGAAGCGGATCCGGTGGGCGACCGGGCCTCCGTAGCGGTCGGTGCGGAGGTTGGCGTTGGAGGAGAGGAACTGCGAGATCAGATAGCCGTTGGCACCGTGCAGTTCCACGCCGTCGAAACCGGCGTCCACGGCTCGGCGGGCCGCTCGGGCGTACGCCTGGGCGTGCTCGGGCACTTCGGCGGTGTCCAGGGCGCGCGGCACGGGTGCGGGGCGGGGCCCGGAGGGAGTGAACACGTCGCCGGTCGCGGCGACGGCCGAGGGTCCCACCGGCCGCGTCCCGGTCGTGTCGGGGTGCGAGACCCGCCCGCCGTGCATGATCTGCGCGAAGATCCGGCCGCCGTTGGCGTGCACGGCCGCGGTCACGGGACGCCAGGACACGACCTGCTCGTCGGTGTACAGCCCCGGTGTCCCCGGGTTCGACTGTCCGACCAGGCTCGGCTGCACCCCCTCGGACACGATCAGTCCGGCCGTCGACCGCTGGGCGTAGTACGCCGCCATCGAGGGCGTCGCCAGTCCCCCGGCGGCGGCCCGCACCCGGGTCATCGGAGCCATCACCACCCGGTTGGGCAGGGTCAGGTCCCCGAGCCGGTAGCTGTCGAAGAGGGTCGTCATGTCAGGACTCCGTCGCGCTCTGCCGTGCCCGGCTCTCGGGCACGACGGTTACGCTAGAACCTCACATTGATGTCAGAGGCAAGTGTTGTGCCGCAGGTCACAGAGGTGAGGATCGTATGCGGATCGGGGAGCTCGCGTCGCGCACGGGGGTCAGTGTCAGGTCCTTGCGGTACTACGAGGAGCAGGGCCTGCTCAGCAGTTCCCGCAGCACCGGCGGCCAGCGGCACTACACCGAGGAGGAGGTCGAACGGGTGGCGTTCATCCAGCGGTTGTACGCCGCGGGGCTGTCCAGCCGCACCATCGCCGAAGTCCTGCCGTGCGTCGACGCGCCCAGCGAGGAGCACTCCGACGCCGCGCTGGAGCGGATGGCGCAGGAACGCGACCGGCTCTCCGCGCACATCGCCGAGCTCGCGCGCACCAGGGACGCCCTCGACGCGCTGATGGCAGCGGCCCGGGAGTACCGGGAGCACCTGCGGCCGACCGCCGCCGCGTGAGTACCGTGGCCCCCATGACCGACTGGACCACCCGGCCCGAGACCGCCGCCGACGCCGCCGCCGTGCGCGGTGTCAGCCTCGCCGCCTTCCCCACCCCGGCGGAGGCCGATCTCGTCGACGCGCTGCGCGCCGACCCCGCCGCCTGGATCGACGGGCTCTCCCTGCTCGCCACCGCTCCCGACGGCACCGTGACCGGGCACGCGCTGCTGACCCGGTGCCACATCGGCGACCGGCCCGCGCTGGCCCTGGCCCCCTGCGCGGTGCTGCCCGCGGCCCAGCGCACCGGCGCCGGTTCCGCCGCCGTCCGGGCCGCCCTGGACGCCGCCCGCGCGAGGGGCGAGCACCTGGTCGTCGTCCTCGGCCACCCCGCGTACTACCCGCGGTTCGGTTTCACCCCGGCCTCCCGCTTCGGCATCCGCGCCCCCTTCGAGGTGCCCGACGAGGCGATGATGGCCCTGTCCCTCGACGACACCCGTCCGGTTCCGGCCGGTACGATCCGATACGCCGCCGCGTTCGGCGAGGTCTGAGCCGCCCGCGGCGTCGCCTCCTGCCGCGCCGCGGACCGCCACCCCGACCGGCACGGGCCGGGCGCCGACCGCTTCCACGCCACCCGCCCGGTCGAGGACCACAGGGCGTTCGGTACGGCGCACGCTGCTGCTTCCGCGTGGCGCTCGCGCCCGCACGGAGGCCGACACCACTCCGCCCCGTCCCGGCTCTCCGACCGGTTCCCCGGCATCGAACTCGCCGTGTCCGCCGACCGGTTGCGGCCGCCGCGCTCGCTCGTCAGCGACGGACACCGCACGCCGCCCGCACGACTGCGGCCGGCCCGGGGGCCGTGACATCGATCACAGCGCGTCCGGCTACTACGCCCCGCGGTTAGTAGGCGCCACACCGGGGACATGGGGGACTTGTCCGGCTTGATGCGGATGCGGGAGGCGGTGCGCGGCGGCTCGCCGTGCCGCGCACCGCCGTTCTCCTCCTTCCCGCGCACCGGGGGCTTCTGACGTGTGACCAGGCCCCGGTACCGGCCGGGCTGTGGTGATCAGCACGGACCGCGGCGGCTCCGCAAGGCCGCGCGAGGCTACGAGGGAGCGTAGTAGCACAGCTCTTTGCGTCCCTGCTCGACGCCGTCCCAAGATGACCACTCGCAGGCATCGCCGCAGTTCAGAAGGCGCACTCCGCACGGAGCCACCCGGTGGAAGGCGCTCGGCGACTACCGAGTGAGGTCACGCATGGGCAAGCATCGCAAGCATCAGTACCACCGGCGGATAGCCGTCGCCGCCGTCGCCGTGGGCGTCGTCGGCATCCCGTCCGCCGCCCTGGCCTGTGGCGGCTGGCCGGGCGGCGGAACGCAACAGACGCACCGCGTCGCCGAGGAGATCCCCTCGGTCCAGTGGAACCCGTCCGCGTGGGGCGGCTCCGCACCCGGCGCGGCGAGCGGCAGACCCGCTTCCGTCACCCCGTCCCCGACCGCCGGTGCGGGTACGGCCCTGCCCGGCGCGTCCGCGCCCTCCTCCCCGGCCGCGTCCTCCTCCCCCGGCACCCCGGCCGTGCCGCACCCGCGCGACGCGTCGGCCCGCCGCTCCGCCGCACCCGCCGTCCCCGCCTCCTCCGCGCCCGGCTCCGCCGCGCAGCACCACGGCGGCGCCTCCGCCGCTCCGGTCTCCTCGCACACTGCCCGGCCCACCACGCCCGCCCCCACCACCGCGTCCCCCACCGCCTCCGACAGCCCCGCTCCCAGCGCCTCGGCCCCGTCGGACTCCGCCGCCCAGATCCTGGCGCTCGTCAACAACGAGCGGGCGAAGGCGGGTTGTTCTGCGCTGACCGCCAACCCGGCGCTCGCGGCGGCCGCCCAGGCGCACAGCGAGGACATGGCGGCCCACCGGAACATGTCGCACACCGGGTCCGACGGATCCGCGCCCGGCGACCGGATCACCGCCGCCGGATACACCTGGAGCACCTACGGCGAGAACGTCGCCTACGGCTACACCGACGCGGCACAGGTCATGGCGGCCTGGATGGACAGCCCCGGGCACAAGGCCAACATCCTCGACTGCGCGTTCAAGGAGATCGGTGTGGGCCTGGCCCAGCCCGGCGGCTACTGGACGCAGGACTTCGGCACCAGCCGCTGACCGGCCGCACGGCTCCGCTCCGCGGCGGGGTCAGGCCGGAGCGGGGGGCGGGGCGTCGAACCCGAGGGTGCTCTCCCGGCGGACCAGGCGGTGGCCGGCGTGGATCCGGCGGCCCTCCTTCCGGGGCGCGCCGTCCAGTTGGGACAGCACCGACTCCACCGCCATCCTGGCGATGGACGCCTTGTCGGGCGAGACCGAGGTGAGGGTGACGGCGCCGAAGCGGCCCTCGACCACGTCGTCGAAGCCGACCACGGCGACGTCCTCGGGTATGCGCAGCCCCCGTTCGGCCAGGACGCGCATGGCGCCGATGGCGATGGGGTCGTTGTAGGCGAAGACCGCGTCGGGCCGGTGCCCGGCGTCCAGCAGCCGGGCCATGGCCGCCGCCCCGTCGGCGTGGCCCCAGCCGTCGGTGGCCGCCACCAGCCGGTGGTCGGCGACGAGTCCGGCCGCGTCCAGCGCCTCCCGCCAACCGCGCAGCCGCAGATGGGCGGGCTGGCTGCGGCCGCGCCGCGCGCCCAGGAACGCGATGTCGCGCCGCCCGAGCGAGATGAGGTGCCGCACCGCCTCGCGGGCGGCGGCGACGTTGTCGATGGCGATGTGGTCGTGGGGCAGGTCGTACTCGCGCTCGCCGAGCAGCACCAGCGGGACCGGCTCGGCCCGCGCGCGCAGGTCCTCGGCCTCCAGCTCGATGGGGCTCAGGATCAGCCCGTCGATCACCCTGGCCCGGAAGCCCTGGCTGACCAGGGCCTCCTGGTCGCGCCGCCCGCCGGTGTGGTCGAGCAGGACGGTGTAGTCGTGCGCGGCCGCCGCGTCGACCACCTCGGCGGCCAGTTCGGCGAAGTAGGGATTGCCCAGTTCGGGCAGGGCGAGGGCGACGATCCCGGTCCTGCCCTTGCGCAGATGCCGGGCGGTGAGGTTGGGGCGGTAGCCGAGTTCGTCGATGGACTTCTGCACCCGCGCCCGCATGGCCGGGCTGACGTGCGGATGGTCGTTGACCACGTTGGAGACGGTCTTGATGGAGACACCCGCGTGCGACGCGACGTCCTTCAGGCTCACCCGCACGCTGTTCCTCCCCGTCCGGGGCAGGGCCCCGGGCCGACGGCCACCCCGCCCCCGCCCGACAGCCGGGCCCCGGCGCACCGGCCGTCCGGCGGCCCGGCCCGGCCCGGTACCGGATTTCCCACGTTATACGGGGCCGGGCTCCGCTCTGGCAAGCCATGTCCTGCGAAAACACCCCGCCCGTGCCCCGGAGTCGCCCCTCCCCGCCCCGCCGTGCGGCCACCACGCCGCCTTGACGGCCTTTCAGCACCGTCCTACGGTGGCGCACCGTCGACATTGCAACGATGAAAAGCGCCTTCGCGCTCCGCGCACCACGGTCCCCGAGAAGGAGCCCCCCATGCGCACACGACTCCACCGGACACCGCCTCCCCCACACCGGCACCGGCGCGCACTCCGCCTGCGCCTGCTCGGCCTGCTGGCCGCGCTCGGACTGCTGCTGGCCGGGACGGGAGCGGTGCACCCCGCCGCCGCGGCGGCCTCCGGGCGCGCCGCCGCCGCGGGCACGTTCCGCAACCCGCTCAACACCGGCCCCGACCCGTTCATGACGTACTGGAACGGGAACTACTACCTCACCACCACCCAGGGCGGCAGCATCCGCATGTGGCGCTCGCCGTCCCTGAGCACCCTGCTGACCGCCGATCCGGTCACCGTCTGGACCGACACGGACGCCTCCCGCGACCGGGACATCTGGGCACCGGAGTTCTACCGCTTCGACGGCCGCTGGTACCTGTACTACACCGCCGACGACGGCACCGACGACCACCACCGGATCTACGTCGCGGAGTCCGACCGGGACGACCCGGCCGGGCCCTACCACTTCAAGGCGAAGCTGGCGCCGCCCAACCACGCCGCCGACTTCGCCATCGATCCCGGCATCCTCCAGCACAACGGCCGTCTGTACCTGGCCTACAGCGGCATCAACGCGTACCAGCACAACGGTCTCAACATCGCGCCGCTGTCGAACCCGTACACCGTCTCGGGCGACGCCGTCGCGATCGACGGCGCGGGCGGCTGCCCGGAGGTCCGGGAGGGGCCGGAGTTCCTGTACCGCAACGGCCGCACCTGGATGACGTATTCGACCTGCGACACGGGCAAGCCCGACTACCAGGTGTGGATGATGTCGCTGCCGTCCGGCGCCGACCCGCTGGTGCCCGGCAACTGGACGCAGCACCAGGGCGCGGTCTTCTCCCGCGCCGACGCCCACGGCGTGTACGGCCCCGGGCACCACGCCTTCTTCCGCTCGCCGGACGGCACCGAGGACTGGATCGTCTACCACGCCAAGACCACCTCGGCCTACACCTACGGCGACCGCACCACCCGGGCGCAGCGCATCGGCTGGCACCCGGACGGCAGCCCCGACCTCGGCGTACCGCTCGCCACCGGCGCCACCCAGGACCTGCCGTCCGGCGACCCGGGTCCGGGCGCCTACTGGATCAACGACGACGGCCGTTCGAACGGCGCCGGGAGCGTCGCCTACACCGGCACCTGGAACGCGGGGTCCGGCTGCGCCGTGCAGTGCTTCTGGGGCGACGACCACTGGAGCGACCGGGCGCAGAACACCGCCACGTTCACCTTCACCGGCACCCGGATCGCGCTGCTGTCCGTCCGGGACACGGGCAACGGCTACGCGGCGCTGAGCATCGACGGCGGTCCCGAGCAGCGGCTGGACTACTACGGCGCGATCCGCACCGGGGAGACGCTCCAGTACCTCAGTCCGCGGCTGCCCTCCGGACGGCACACCCTGCGGGTGCGGGTCACGGGTGAGCACGACGGGCAGTCCCAGGCGTCCTTCGTGAGCGTCGACCGGGCGGAGGTCTATGTGAACTGAGCACAGCACGGCACGGCGAGGGGTGCGGGACCGGTGACCGGTCCCGCACCCTGCTGTCCTGCCGCTGTTCCCGCCGCTGTCAGCGGGCGGTGCCGCCCGCCGCGGCCCCGGCCGCGATCAGCCGGCGGTTGATGTCCCTGACCTGGTCGGGGTAGACCTTCAGGACGGCCCGGTCGTAGGTGATCAGGCCGTTGAGCTCGCCTTCGACGTCACTGATCTGGGTGAAGACCGAACCGGACAGCCCGGCGGCCGCGTTGGGGATCAACTGGCTCGTGTTCTCCACGTACGTCCTGGTCATCTCGGCGATGTCGGCGGGGCCGTCACCGTAGTCCTGGCCGCCCGCGACCCCGGCGATGTGGCCGGGAATGGTGAGCGAGTACCCGCCGTGCTCCCCGTCGACGGCGGCGCGGGTGGCGTCGGGCGCCGGGTTGGCCGGTCCGTGGTAGAGGTGGTGGTCGATCACGTCACCACGGCCGGAATCACCCTTGGAGGCGCAGCAGTTGACACCCGAGTGGGCGTCGACCAGGCGCGCGGGGTCCTGGCGCTTGACGGCGTCGGCGAGTTCACCGGTGGACTGCTTGCTCTGCTCGCCCCAGCCCTCGTTCATCATCGTCCACATGACCACGGAGGGGCTGCTGATGTGCTGGTCGACGATCTCGTGCACCTCCTTGTCGAACTCCGCGTTGCTCGCGGCGCTCGCCTTGTCGGTGTTGCGGCTGGGCATGTCCTGCCAGACCAGCAGGCCGAGCCGGTCGGCCCAGTAGTAC
Organism: Streptomyces sp. PsTaAH-124; assembly: GCF_000373685.1. Classification (NCBI taxonomy): domain Bacteria; kingdom Bacillati; phylum Actinomycetota; class Actinomycetes; order Kitasatosporales; family Streptomycetaceae; genus Streptomyces; species Streptomyces sp. PsTaAH-124. The sequence continues at coordinate 261,832 of NZ_KB892162.1, forward strand.
CAGCGGGCCGGTTCCACCTTGATGTGCTTGCGCACGGTGTTGAACCCGAGCTGCTTGTGCAGCTGGAGGTCGGACCTGAGCGCCGCGTCCGTCGGGGCGGTGTAGATGCCGTCGGGCCAGAATCCCTGGTCGAGGGTGGCCAGCAGGAAAGTGGGCTTGCCGTTGAGCTCGATCTTGTTGACCCCGCCCGCCTTGCCGATCGAGACCGACCGCATCCCGAAGTACGAGCCGACGCTGTCGTGCGAGCGGCCGTCGTCCAGGGTGACCTTCAGGTCGTAGAGGAACGGGCTGTCCGGGCTCCACAGTTTGGCGTGCGGGACGCGCAGCGTGAGGGCGGTGCCGGGGCGGCCGGAGACCGAGCCGACGCGCCGGTGGCCGTCGTACGCGGTGGCGGTGACCCGGGCGGTGCGCCCGGTGCCCGCGCTCGGGCGCACGGTGACCGACACGGTGCCGCTCTTCACGTCCGGGGTCAGCACGAGCGAGTCGACGCTCTGCTCGGGCACCGGCTCCATCCACACCGTCTGCCAGATGCCGGAGGTGGGGGTGTACCAGATGCCGCTGGGGTCGCGGGACTGCTTGCCGGTCGCCTGCTGGGAGGCGTCGGTGGTGTCCTTGATCTTGAGCAGTACGCTCTGGTCGCCGTGGCGGGTGACCGCGTCGGTGATGTCGGCGGTGAACGCCTCGTAGCCGCCGGTGTGGTGGGCCACCGGCTTGCCGTTGACGTAGACCCACGCCTCGTAGTCGACCGCGCCGAAGTTCAGGTGCAGCCGGTTGCCCGAGCCGACCCGCCAGCCGGCCGGGACCTTGAAGGTGCGCTGGTACAGCGACCAGTCGTGGTGCTCGGCGACACCGGACAGCGGTGCCTCCATCGGGTAGGGCACGAGGATCTTCCCGCTGAGCCTGCCCCGGGGCAGCGGCGCGTCCTGCGCGGTGGCCTGGAACTGCCAGGTGCCGTTGAGGTTGGCCCACTGCCTGCGGGTCTGCTGCGGGCGCGGGTAGTCGGGCAGCGCGTTGGACGGGGAGACGTCCTTGGCCCACTGGGTGGCGAAGTACCAGGTGGAGTTGTTCCGGGCCAGGCTGGAGAAGACGCCCAGCGGACCGGCGGAGGTGTTCAGACCGACCTTGCCGTCGTAGCTGATCCGGACGTCGGACTTCATGGCCGCGGGGGTGTCCTTGGCGGCGGCGGTGAGGACCAGCGCCGAGCGGTCGTGCGGGTCGGTCGCCACGGCCGGTGCCCAGCGTCGGCCCCCGGCGATCACCGACAGGTGCTTCGTCAGGTCGGCGGGGAGCGCGTCCACCCGGCCGGGCAGCCGGACCACGGCCTTGCGGCCGGTGGTGTCCACGGTGCTCGCCAGGTCGAGGGGCGCGTAGTCGTCCGGGACGTGCAGCGCGGAGTCCGGGACGGGCTGCCGGCCGAAGCCGGGGCCGGACCACTCGGTCTGGATGTAGGCGCCGCCGTTGCCCTGGTTGTAGTCGAAGGCGAGCCGGTGCCGCCCGGCGGTCAGGGTGACGGGCTGGGACTGGGTGGGCACGTCCCAGTCGGTCGTCCAGTGGTCGATGACGCTCGTACCGTCGAGCGACAGGCGGAAGCCGTTGTCGCCCTTGATGTAGAACGTGTAGGCGCCCCCGGCGGGCACGTCCAGGGTGCCCGTCCAGTGCGCGGCGACGTTCAGGGTGGACCCGGCGCAGCCGCGCAGCGTGGGGATGAGGTCCTTGACGTTCAGAGAGGGCTGGATCCCGGTGCTGGTGTAGGTGGCGAAGTCCAGTGAGGTGCTGTCGGAGCTGAGGTAGCAGTCGCTGCGCAGCCCCTGCGCGGGGGTTGCGGCGGACGCCGTGGCGGACTCCGCCTGGGCGAGGGAGGACGGGGTCAGCAGGGCGGCGCCCAGGAGCAGCGGGGCCAGGGCGGCCAGTCGCCGGGTGGCGGGGGTGCGGGTGCTGCCGGGGGTCGTTCTTCCGGGACTCAAAGGAGTGTCACCTCTCGTCGGTGCGGTGGGAGGGGCCGCCGCCGGACGGCTGTGCGGCGGCGCGGCCTGGGGGTGTGCTGCCGTCCGTGGCGGGCCCGGGGTTCTGCGGCGGCCTTGCGCCCGGCCCTCAGGACTCGGTGCGCCAGGCCAGCAGGCCGCCGGAGAACCCGGTCTTCAGGTGCGCCGTGATGCGCAGGGCGGTGGTGGTGACCGCCGGGAAGGAGAGCCGGTTGAAGCGGTCGGTGGCGGTGCCGTGGGCGGCGCTCTCGCCGAGGGGCCGCCACACGCCGTCGGTGCCGCGGTGCTCCAGGCGCCAGGACTCCGGGACCCGGCACGCGCCGTGGCCGGTGTCGTCGTACCAGTACACGGCCACCGCGCCGACGCGGACCGGCTCGGCGTAGTCGTACCGGATCCACTCCTCGGTGCCGGTCCGGTCCCACCAGGTGAAGCGCGGCACCGACTGGTCGTAGGAGCCGGACGGTTCGGCGTCCGCGTTCATGAGCAGGGCCTGCGGGCTGTCGACACCGCTGAAGGAGGCGGTGACGGCGGCCCATTCCTTCGCCCTGCCCCCGGCGGCGGCGGTCGGGAAGGCGGTGATGCGCAGCCGGGCGGCGGCGGCCGGGACCAGGGTGAGGTGTTCGACGGGCCGGGTGGTGCGGGCGGGACTCTGCTGGAGCGGGGCCACGACGTCCTGGTCGTCGCGCGTCCAGCCGTCCAGGCGGCGTCCCTTGGCCCGCAGGAGCACGGGGGTGCCCGAGTGGGTGAAGGGGTCGGCGGCGCGGGCGCGGGTGCGTTCGACGGTGAAGGACCGGGCGGGGTCCCGGGCGTCCAGCTCCAGGGCGTAGTTCCACGGCGAGCGGGGACGTACCTCGTACTCCGGCCAGGCGTCGCTGCCGCCGGTGCGGCGCCACTCCTCCTCGATGCGCAGGGAGTAGGTGAGCGGGCCGTGGTGGACGGAGACGGAGTCGGCGCTGCCGTGCCAGGTGCGCACCCGGGTGCGCATGGGCAGCCGCAGCACGAGCCGGTCGCCGTCGTGCCAGCGCCGGTCCACGGCGAGGTGGCCGCCGCTGCGCCGGACGGACACGGGCCGTCCGGCCAGCCGGACGGAGGGCTCGCGGCACCAGCCCGGCACCCTGAGGTAGAGCGGGAAGGTGACGGCGCGCGGCGCGGACACGGTGAGGGTGACGGTGTCGTCGAAGGGGTACGCGGTCTGCTCGGTCACGGTCACGGTGGTGCCGTCGCCCACCTTCGCGCGGACGGTGGACTCGCCGTACAGGGAGGCGCACAGGCCGCCGTCGAGGCTCGCCAGCCACATCTCCTCGGCGTAGTAGGGCCAGCCCATGCCGTAGTTGTGCGGGCAGCAGCGGTAGTCGTGGACGCCGGGCCGGTACGCCTGCATGGCGAAGCCGTTGTCGAACTGCCCGTGCGACTTGGCAACGTTGTCCAGCTGGACGCTGTTGGCGGCGGTGACGTAGTGGGTGCCCTTCTGCCGCGGGTCGAAGGCGGCGGGCAGCGTGTTCAGGGCCAGGTCCTCGCAGCGGTCGGCCCACACCGTGTCGCCCGTGATCCGGGTGAGCAGCTGGTGGCTGTGCATGAACTCGACGATGCCGCAGGTCTCGAAGCCCTGGCGCGGGTCGTGGTAGCCGGGGCGGGCGTTCTCGTCCGCGGCGAATCCGCCGCCGGGGAACTGGCCGTAGCGGGCCATGACGGTGTCGTACACCCGGTGGGTGGCGCCGAGGAAGGAGTCGTCGCCGGCCAGCACCCCGTACTGGGCGGGTTCCCGGAAGCCCTGGGCGAGGTTGACGTTGTGCCAGGTCGGGACGGTGTGCGTGTAGTCGGCACTGTGGGTGTGCAGGGTGTGCACCAGGTCGAGCAGCCAGGCGTCGCCGGTGCGGTTGTAGAGCCAGTAGGCGGTGTCGATGGTGTCGCCGACGCGGGCCGCGCCCCAGCCCTGTCCGAAGAGGGTGCCGGGCTGGGTGTGGAGGTACTTCAGCCAGCCGGTCAGGGCCGGTACGACCCGGTCGTCGCCGCTGTACTCGTGCCAGGTGCGCAGTGCGTCAAGGACCGGCATGTGCGGCCAGAAGTCCGGGCCGCCGCCCAGCGCGGTGCGCAGGCGGGCGGGGCCGAAGAAGCCGTCGGGCTGCCGGGTGGCGAGGATGCGGTCGATCCAGGCGCGGGTGGTCTCCAGCACCCGGCTGTCCTGGGTGACATAGCCGAGGTCGCCGAACCCCCTCAGCCAGTAGGGCAGTTCCTCCCAGCCGTCGTGGTCGGCGACGGACCAGCCGCTGGTCCGTTCGTCGAGGTAGTCGGACACCTCGGGCATGCGCCCGTTCAGTCCGTCCAGTTGCAGGTCGAGCTGGGCGCGCAGCCATCCCCTGGGTGTGATGCTGCCGGGCGGCAGCCGCAGGAACGGCTCCGGCCGCAGCGGGGCCCGGTTGGCGGTGTAGTGGGGACGGGGGGCGGCGGCCGGGCCGGTCGGGCTCGGCGGGGCCGCGGCGCGGGCGGAGGTGTCGGCGGAGGCATGGGCGGTCGAGGGGGCGCCGGCCAGGGCTGCGGCGCCGGCGGCGGACATGGAGCCGGTCAGGAACGTACGGCGTTCCATGGGCTGCCCTTCCTGTTCGAGGACCGTGTCCCACGGGTGGGGACCGTGTCCAACGGGTGCGGGCTGGGCGGAGGTTGTGGGGGCGTGGGGGTGCGGGTGCGGTGCGGGTGCGAGGGGGCGCATCGGCTGGGTCCTGTGCCACGACGCTGTCTGACGTGGCGTCACATGTCGGTGACCGGCCGGGTGCGCGGACCCCGGAGGAGGTCGCGGCGCGGGCCCGGGGCGTCCGGCCGGGGAACGCCGCCGCGCCTCGGTCCGCCTCACCCCGACGCGGTGGCGGCACCTCGGCTGCGACAGGCACCTGACAACGTTGTAAACGCGAGCAGCCACATGACAGCACAGCCCCGTTCCGGGTGTCCACCCCTCGTACGCGATTGCCGTGGCAGTACCGTCCGGGATGCCGCACGCACCACAGTTTCCGCTGCTCGCAGGGGAGTTGGCCGCCTCGCGAGGGGTGCGTACGGGTGCCGGGAGGGCCATCGGAGCGACCGTCCGGCCGCCGTCCGGCGCCGTCGTCACCTCCGACGAGGAGTTGTTTACAGCGGGTTGACATCCGCTTCGGCGTTCCCGCAATGTCTACAACGTTGCAAAGCCCGCCTGTCGGTTCTGCCTTCGCCCTGCGAGGGCCCTGGGCGGCCCCTGCCTTCTCCGCCCCGCCCCTTCGTCCACCCCGTTGAGGATGTGATCGGCGCGTGAACGTTCAAGCCAAGACCCTCACTGCCGCAGTGCTGGCCGCCGGGCTGTGCCTGGCCGCCACCGGATGCACCAAGTCCGGCTCGTCCGACTCCGGCGGCGGTTCCTCCTCCGCGGCGGCGAACGACAACGCCGCGGCCTCGCAGCAGGTCGCCTCACCGGCCGCGAAGGGCCCCGGCTGCACGTACAAGACCTACAACGACGGTGTCCCCAGGCTCGACCTCACCGACGGCAAGACGGTCGTCGGCTTCTCGCAGTCGGAGTCGACCAGCAATCCGTTCCGCGCGACCGAGACCAAGAGCATCGAGCAGCAGGCGAAGAAGCTCGGCGTCAAGCTCATCCAGCGCAACGCCAACGCCGATGTCAACGCGCAGAACTCGCAGATCGAGGACATGATCGCGCAGGGCGCCAAGGCCCTGATCGTCGCCCCGGAGAACTCCGACGGGCTCGGCCCGGCCCTGGCCAAGGCGAAGTCCGCCAAGATCCCCGTGCTCACCATCGACCGCACGGTCGGCGGCACCGCGTGCACGGACTTCATGGCCTTCATCGGCTCGGACTTCTACCACCAGGCGCAGATCGCGGCCGACGACCTCGCCGGGGCCACCGGCGGCGAGGCGCACGTCGCCATCCTGACCGGCACCCCCGGCAACAACGTCACCACCGACCGGACCAAGGGCTTCCAGGACCAGGTCAAGGCCAAGTACCCGAAGATGAAGGTGGTGGCCTCGCAGACCGGCAACTTCGCCCAGACCGACGGCCAGAAGGTCATGGAGCAGTTGCTCCAGTCCCACTCCGACATCAACGCGGTGTACGCGGAGAACGACGAGATGGCACTCGGCGCCATCCAGGCCGTCCGCTCGGCCGGCAAGACGCCCGGCAAGGACATCAAGGTCGTCTCCATCGACGGCATCGAGCAGGCCGTGAAGAACGTCGCCGCCGGCCAGATGGTGGCCGACATCGAGACCAACCCCCGCTTCGGTCCGCTCGCCTTCCAGGCCCTCCAGGACTTCTACGGCGACACCGGTGTGCAGCCCAAGGTCATCATCAAGGACGGCCACTTCACGCACGACAACGCCCAGCAGGCCCTCGACCAGGGTCTCGTGTACTGAGGCCACGCGACGGCACGGAGGGAACGGGCCGGGGCCGGAACACGGTGGTTCCGGCCGGCCCGGCGGACCGGCGGCTGCCCCGGCAGCCCGCATGAGGAGGACGACGTTGGTCCAGCAGGACCCGGCACCTCGCAGCGACTGGATCGTGGACGTCGCCGGGGTGGACAAGAACTTCGCGGGCGTCCACGCCCTGCGCGGGGTGGACTTCCGCCTGCGCCCCGGTGAGGTGCACGCCCTCATCGGCGAGAACGGCGCCGGAAAGTCGACGCTGATCAAGGTGATGACCGGCGTGTACCGCCCCGACGCCGGAGTGATCCGGTACGCGGGCGAGGAACGCGCCTTCCGCAATCCGCTGGAGGCGCAGGCGGCCGGGGTCTCGACCATCTACCAGGAGGTCAACCTCGTCCCGCTGATGTCGGTGGCCCGCAATCTGTGCCTGGGCCGCGAACCGCGCCGCTTCGGCCTGGTCGACGTACGCGCCATGAACCGCTTCGCCGCCCAGACCCTGCGGCGCTACGGCGTGGAGGTGGACGTCACCCGGCCGCTGGGCTCCCTGGGCCTGGGCGCCCAGCAGATGGTGGCCCTGGCGCGCGCGGTGCAGATCGACGCCCGGGTGGTCGTCATGGACGAGCCGACCTCGTCGCTGGAACCGCGCGAGGTGGAGACCCTCTTCTCGGTGATCCGCGACCTCAAGCGGCAGGGCATCGCCGTCGTCTACGTCAGCCACCGCCTCGACGAGCTGTACGCCATCTGCGACCGGGTCACCGTGATGCGGGACGGGGCGGTCGTGCACACCGGCGACATGGCGGGCCTGGAACGCCTCGAACTGATCTCGCTGATGCTGGGCCGGGAGATGTCCGCCGTGCGGGCCAAGGGCGCCACGGCGTTCGGCGGCGAGCAGCACGACCGGCGCGAGGGCGTACCGGCGCTGCGGGCCGCGGACCTGACCGTCCGGCACCGGGTGCACGGGGTCGGCCTCGACATCCACCGCGGCGAGGTCGTGGGGCTCGGCGGGCTGCTGGGCGCCGGACGCAGCGAGACCGCCCAGGCCATCACCGGCGCCCTGGCCACCGACGGCGGCACCGTCGAGGTGGGCGGGAGACCGCTGGCCCGGCGCAGCCCGGCCGCCGCCATCAAGGCCGGTGTCGTGATGCTCGCCGAGGACCGCAAGACCGAGGGCATCCTGCCCAACCTGTCCGTGCGGGAGAACATCTCCCTGGCGCTGCTGCCCCGCCTCGCCCGCGCCGGTGTGGTCTCGCAGGCCAAGCAGGACGAGGTCGTCCGCTTCTTCATGGACCGGCTGCGCATCAAGGCGTCCGGCCCCGACCAGAAGGTCAGCGACCTCTCGGGCGGCAACCAGCAGAAGGTGCTCCTGGCCCGCTGGCTGTGCCTGGATCCCGAGGTGCTGCTCCTGGACGAACCGACCCGGGGCATCGACGTGGGCGCCAAGGCGGAGGTGCAGGCGCTCATCGACGAACTCGCTCGGCAGGGGCTCGGGGTGCTGCTGATCTCCTCCGACCTGGAGGAGCTGATCGAGGGCTCGGACCGGATCGTGGTCCTCAAGGACGGGCGGGTCGTCGGCCACCTCCAGGGCGAGGAGGTCACGGAGCGGTCCGTGCTCGACTCGCTCGCCACCGCGGCCACGGCCGGCACCACCCCCGATACGGACGCCGGAGCCGGAGCCGGCTCCGCCGTGACCAAGGAGGAGCCCCGATGACTCCCACCACCTGGTCGGCCCCGGACCGGTGGGACCGGGCCCGGCTGACCCGGCTGCTCCAGGCGTACGGCGTGTACGCCGCGCTGGTCGTGCTGTTCGTCGTGGCCGCCGCCCTGGACACCTCGTTCCTGTCCGCGGGCAACGTCCGCATCCAGCTCTTCCAGGTCGCCCCGACCCTGATCGTCGCCCTCGGCATGGCGCTGGTCATCGGGACGGAGGGCGTCGACCTGTCGGTGGGCGCCGTCATCGCCCTGTCCGCCTCGGTCGTCCCCCTCTACCTCGGCTACGGCACGCCGCTCGCGGTGCTGCTCGCCCTGGTCTTCGGCGCGGTCTCGGGCGCGGTCGGCGGCACGATGGTGGCCTTCGCCCGCATCCAGCCGATCGTCGCCACCCTGTCCCTCATGATCGGTCTGCGGGGTGTCGCCGAACTCGTCAACGGCAACTCCGCCAAGCCTGTCATGGACGCCGGGCTGCTGAGCCTCGGCTCGGACAGGTTCGCCGGCGTCCCCCTGATGGCGTGGATCGCCGCGGCGTGTGCCGTGCTGACCGCGCTGCTGGTGCGCCGGACCACGTTCGGGCGGCAGTTGGTCGCGATCGGCGACAACCGCCGGGCGAGCAAGCTGGCCGGGCTGCCGGTCCGCCGCGTACTCGTCACCGTCTACGTCCTCTCGGGCGTCCTCGCGGCCCTCGCCGGTGCGTTGATCGTCGGCCACGGCGCCGAGGCGGACCCCGCCCACCAGGGCCTCACCATGGAACTCAACGCGATCACCGCGGTCGTGGTCGGGGGCACTCCGCTGACCGGCGGCCGGGTCCGGGTCCTCGGCACGGTGGCGGGCGCGCTGTTCATGCAGCTCATCACCGCCGTACTCACCCAGCACAACGTGCACACGTCCTCCACCCAGCTCGTGGAGGCCGCCATCATCTGCTGCGCGGTCTACGCCTCACAGGAGCGAGGTACCCGATGAGCCCGTCCGCCCTGCGGTCCGCCGCGCCGCCGCGGCCCGCGCCCGACGCGGCGCAGCCCGCCGCGCTCCGCGAGCGCGTGGCCTCCCACATCCAGCGCCGGGGCGCGCTGGCCGTGCTGGTCCTGATGGTGACCATCGCCTCGGCGACCTCCTCCACCTTCCCGACCTGGTCGAACATCTCCAGCATCCTCGGCAACAACTCCTTCGTGTGGCTGCTGGCCCTGGGCATGACCTTCGTCATCCTCACCGGCGGCATCGACCTGTCCGTGGGGTCCGTGTACGCGCTGGGCGGGGTCGTCGCCGCCTACGGCGCGCACACCGGCGGGACCTGGCTGGCCATCGCCCTGCCGCTGGCGGTCGGCGCGGTGTGGGGCACGGTGCAGGGGCTGCTGGTCACCCGGGCCCGGATGGCGCCGTTCATCGTCACCCTGGCCGGACTGCTGGGTGCCCGCGGGCTGTTGCAGGCGCTGACCGACGAGGGCGCCACCACCTATCTGGTCCCCGCGGGGTCGCCCTTCCGGCGGCTGGGCGAGGGCACCTGGGTGCCGGTGCTCGTCGTCGCCGCGCTGTTCGTCCTCGGCGCCCTGCTGCTCACCCGCACCCGCTTCGGCGCCACCGTGACCGCGATGGGCGGCAACGAGAACGCGGCCACCCTGATGGGCCTGCCCGTGGCCCGTACCAAGGTCCTCGTCTACGTCCTGTCCGCCACCCTCGCCGCGACCGCGGGCGCGCTCGGCAGCGCCCGCCTGGGATCGGGCGTCACCACGATCGGCGTCGGCTACGAACTCACCGCCATCGCCTCGGTGGTGATCGGCGGCACCCTGCTGACCGGCGGCAGCGGCTCGGTGGGCGGCACGGTCAGCGGAGTCCTGGTGCTGGCCGTCATCCACAATCTGATCGACCACTACTTCTCCCAGTACGGCTCCGCGTTCACCGACACGGTCAACGGCGGGTTCCTGGCGGTCGTGGTGCTGGCGCAGACGCTGCTCAGCCGCGCCCGGCAGCCGGACTGACCGCCGGCACCGGAGCCCGCCCGGCCCATGGGGCCGTCCGACAGAAGGAGTTCCGTGGGCGTCAGCCTGAAGGACGTCGCACAGCGCGCCGGGGTTTCCGTCAAGACTGTGTCGAACGTCGTGAACAACTATGTCCATGTGGCCCCGCGCACCCGCGCCCGGGTGCAGCGGGCCATCGACGAACTCGGCTACCGGCCCAACCTCGTCGCCCGCCATCTGCGCAACGGCCGCACCGGCATCATCGCGCTGGCCGTGCCCGAACTGGGCAACCCGTACTTCTCCGAGGTGGCCGGGGCGGTCATCGACGCCGCCGCACGGCAGGACTACACCGTCCTGCTCGACCACACGGCGGGGCTGCGGGAGAAGGAGGTCCTCGTCTGCCAGGGCTTCCGCGCCCAGATCATCGACGGTCTCATCCTCAGCCCGATCCGGATGGAGCGCGAGGACCTGCTCTCCCGCACGGACCCCTCACCGCTGGTCCTCCTCGGGGAGCGCGAGTACGGCGCTCCCTTCGACCACATCGCCATCGACAACGTGGCGGCGGCGCGCGCCGCCGTCCAGCATCTGATCGACACCGGGCGCCGCCGCATCGCCTTCCTCGGCGCCCGCCGCGAGAGCGCGCGCGAACCGGCCCATCTGCGCCTGCGCGGCTGGCGGGAGGCGCACACCGCGGCGGGCATGAAGCCCCCGGAGGCGCTGGTCGTGGCCACCGACGGCTACGACCGCCAGGACGGGGCGGCGGGCATGGCCGACCTGCTCGACCGCGGCGAGCGGCCCGACGCCGTGTTCGCCTTCAACGACATGGTCGCCCTCGGTGTCCTGCGCGTCCTGGCCGAACGCGGGCTGCGCGTCCCCCAGGACATCGCCGTCGCCGGGTTCGACGACATCGAGGAGGCCCGCTACGCCGCCGTCGCCCTGACCACGATCGCCCCCGACAAGCAGGCCATCGCCCAGATCGCCGTCGACTGCGTGCTGGAACGCATCACCGCGCGCACCCCGCCGGTCCCCCGCCGGATCCTGCCCGGCTTCGAACTCGTCGTGCGGGAGTCCACGGTCGAGCGCCGTCCCTGACCCGGGAGGGGCGCGGCGGTGCCGGTCAGGGCGCGGGGACGGGGCCGCCGGGGCGGAACCGCTCCACGCCGACGATGTGCCGTACCTTGACCGGGCGTACGACCACCGCGACCCGCCGCTCCCCCGGCATCAGCCACTCGAAGCGTTCGGCGCCCAGGTACTTGCGGGCCAGCCGGTCCATCCGCTCGTGCGCCTCCTCGCCCTCGATGAAGCGGTCCACCACCCCGCTGATCTGCACCCGGTCGAAGGGGTCGGCGGCGTCCGCGTGGGAGAGGTAGACGCGGGGGTCGCGACGCAGGTTCTCCTCCTTGACCCGGCCCACCGAGGTGTTGAACGACAGCTCGCCGTCGCCTTCCAGATCCACCCACATCGGACTGACCTGGGGTGCTCCGTCGGCGAACACGGTGCCGACGTACCAGATGAGAGGGGCGCGCAGCCGGGCGCGTACGGATTCGTCGAAGATCATGTCCATCCAGGGCACCTACCCACGGCGGCCCGCCGGACACCGGCCCCCGGGCGGCCCCCGGGCGGCCGACGACGCGACGGCCGACAGGACGGCCGCGCGGGGGTCGCGCCGGGGGCCGCGTCAGTGCTCGGTGCCGGTCGTGCTCGTCCTGGTCACGACGGCGCCGAACAGGGCGAGCCCCTTGATCACGACGCGGGGCGCGCCGGGCCGTCCGGTCCTCCGGGCGGCGCCCTTCCCGAACACACCGAACAGGCCGAACCCCTTGATCTCGACGTCGATGTCGTCGGGCACCGTGATCCGGGTGCCGCCCCACAGGGCCACGGTCCGGATCTCGGTGTCCTGGCTGCTGAAGCGGGCCTGCGCGAGGTCCACCCGGCCGCCGCCCCACATCGACCAGAGGGTCAGCCGGGGCGGCACGACCCACCGGCCCTTGCGCACGAACCCGCCGAAGACACCCGCGACGAACCGCCCGGAGGTCGGCGGGCTGTCCACCACCAGGTCGTCCCTGGGGCCCGGTGCGGGCAGGCCGCGGCACGCGTCCGCCAGCTCGCCACGGGTGCGCGCCCCGTACACCTCGTCGAGGCGGGGCGCCAGCAGTTCCAGGGGCAGCCGCCCGCCCTCCACGGCCGTCCGCAGCCGCCGGGCCGCCTGCTCGCGGTCGTCGTCCGAGGCGAGGACCGCCTGCTCGGCGGCGGCAACGGGCCGCCCGGCGGGGCCGGTTCGTGCCGGGTCGGTTCCTGCCGGGTCGGTCGTCATGGCGCCGCCCCTTCGCGGTGAGCGGAAAGGAGCTTCCCCCGCACCTGCTCGGACGTGCGCCCGCGTCGTACGGTCATGGCCCCCCTGTCGGCACGGTGGACGATACCGGGCACCTCGCCGCGCCACCAAGGATTCCGCCCGCGCCCGGAGCGGCGCGGACGGCGACAACCGGGGTGGCTCAGGCACCGCTCAGGCACGGCTCAGGCGCGGCTCACCGGCGGCTCAGCAGTTCGGCGATCCGGGCGAGGCCGTCGGCGCCGTGCCCCTGGCCGATGGCGCGGCGGGCCCAGCCCTCGGCGGCGCGCATCACCCCCGCGTCGATGCCGTGGCCCTCGGAGGTGTGCACGATGTGGGCCATGGAGGACGCCGCGGAGGTGAGCGGGTTGCCCGGCTCGGAGAAGTGCCCGCTGTCCACCTCCCGCGCGGCCTGCTCGAAGATCGGCGGGAGGATGGCGCTGATCCCCGCGGCGAACGGGGCGAGTTCGCACGCGCCCACCCCCTCGGCACGGGCCAGCGCCAGCGCGTGGGTGTAGCCCGCGACGGCCGTCCAGAAGATGTCGAGCAGCGCGATGTCGTACGCGGCCGCTCGGCCGATCTCCTCTCCGAGGTGGGTGTGGGTGCCGCCCAGCGCGGCCAGCACGGGCCGGTGCGCGCGGTACAGCTCCTCGGGGCCGCTGTGCAGGAACACCGCCGCCGGAGTGCCGATGGTGGGCGTCGGCGTCATGATCGCGCCGTCGAGGTAGCGGACACCGTGCCCGGCCGCCCAGCCCGCGGTGGCGCGGGCGCGGTCCGGGGTGTCGGCGGACAGATTGACCACGGTGCGGCCCTTGAGGGCGTCGGTGACCTCGGGGCGCCGTACGACGGCGTCCACCGCGTCGTAGTCCACCACGCAGACCACCGTCAGCGGGCTCGCGGCGACCGCCTCACCGGCGGTCCGGGCACCGGCCGCGCCGCGGGCGACCAGCTCGCGGTCCCGGCCGGGCGTGCGGTTCCAGACCGTGGTGCGCACTCCCGCGTCGAGGAAGGCACCCGCCAGGGACCGGCCCATCGGCCCCAGGCCGAGGACGGTGACGGCGGACTGCCCGGTGTGCGATGGCATGATGCAACTCCATGGTAGGCAAAGGTTTTTGTGAGAAAAATGGGGGGCGGGGATGACGCGCGGTCGTGCGCAGGATCCGAATGTCTGCGGGGTGACCGCGGCCATCGCCGTGATCGACGGCAAGTGGAAGACGGCCCTGCTGTGGCTGCTGGAGTCCGGTCCGCGCCGCCCCGGTGAGCTGCGCCGGCGGCTGCCGGGCCTCAGTGAGAAGGTGCTCACCCAGGCACTGCGCGAGATGGAGGGCGACGGGCTCGTGCACCGGGAGGTGCACGACGTACTGCCGCTGAAGACGGTGTACTCCCTGACCGCGTTCGGCCGGGACCTCTCCGAGGCGCTGGCGCCCCTCTCCGACTGGGGCCACCGCCGTCTGGAGCAGCTCAACGGGGCGGATCAGCAAGCTTTTTGACGGTCCTTTCCCCGGGGCCGGGATCCGCTGTCCTCCGTGCGTCCTCCACCAGGGTCGCCGCGCGCCGGACCGCCCACAAGTACCCACAAAAAGGTGGGTACCGGCGGGGCGTGCTTGCCCTTGACGTGCGGGTCAGGGTTTAGCGTCGGCCGGCCAGGCGGCGCCGTCCGCGCACGCCGGGCCGTGCGCACACCCACCCGTTTCACCCCAGGAGGTCGTCCATGTCCGCAGCGCTGCCCCGCACCGGCCGCGAGGTCCGGCTCACCGCCGTGCCCGAAGGGCTGCCCGCCCCGGCCGACTTCACCGTCGCCGAGGTCCCGCTGCCCGTCCCGGGACCGGGCCAGGTCCTCGTCCGCAACCGGCAGTTCCTGGTCTTCGGCGGGCTGCGCACGCTCGTCGGCGGCGCCGCCCGGGACACTCCGGTGCCGGGGATACGCCCGGGAGAGGCGCTGTTCGGGCCGGCGGTCGGCGAAGTGGTCGCCGCGCCGGAGGGCAGCGCGCTGCGGCCCGGCGACCTGGTGACGCACCTGCTGGGCTGGCGCGAGTACGCCCTGGTCCCGGTGGCGCAGTGCGCCCCCGTCGATCCGGCGCTGCCCGACCCGGTCGCCCACCTGTCCTCCGGATCCGCCGCCTACGGGGCACTGACCAGGCTCACCGGGGTGCGCGAGGGCGATGTCGTCCTGGTCACCGGCGCGGCGGGTGGCGTGGGGTCCCTCGCGGGGCAGATCGCCCGGCTGCTGGGGGCCGCCCGGGTCATCGGCACCACCGGCTCACCGGACAAGGCAGGGCGTCTCGTCCCCGAACTCGGCTACGACGCAGCCCTGACCGCCGGATTCCGGGCGGCGGACGGGAGCGGGGCGGAGCACCGCGAGGCGCGGCGGGCGTTCACGGAGCAGCTCGCCGCCGCCGCGCCGGACGGCATCGACGTCCTGCTCGACACGACGGGCGGACCCCAGCTCACCGCGGCGGTGGACGCGGCCCGGCAGGGCGCCCGCTTCGCCCTGGTGGGGGCGCTGTCCGGGCAGTTGGCGGCGGCGGGCGGCGGCGGCAGGGCCCCGGTCGAGGTCGACGCCTTCCGGCTCATCGTCAAGGGGGTGACGCTGAAGGGGTACACCGGTGTCGACCATCCCGACGTGGAGCGGGAGTGGACCGGGCGGTTCGCGCACTGGCTGCGCTCCGGCCGGATCCGTTTCCCGCTCACCCGGGTCCCGGGCATCGATCGCGCCCCGCTGGCGTTGCAGGAACTGATCGCGGGAGAGCGGTTCGGCACGGTCGTCGTCGAGTTGCCGCACGGCTGACGGCCGCCGCGCGGAGCGGGAGGGGCAGGCATGCGGATCGGGGACGCGGCGGCGGCCGTGGGCGCGACGCCCAGGGCGCTGCGCTTCTACGAGCAGCGCGGGCTGCTGTCGCCGCCGCGGCGCACCGCGGCGGGCCAGCGGGACTACGGACCCGACGACCTCGCCGTGCTGCGTACCGTGCGGGACCTGCTCGCTCTGGGGCTCACCGTCGAGGATCTGCGCGGCATCGCCGACCGGCTGCCGCTCCTCACCGGGCGCCCGCCGGGCTGCGCCCCGGCGGAGCCCGGCGCACGGGGGCCGGAGTCGTCGGAGCCACGGTCGTGGAGCGGCGGATCGCCGCGCTGGACGCGGACATCGAACGGCTCACCCGGCTGCGGGACGCGCTGAAGGCGGGCCTGGCCGGACGCGGGGATCCGGGCGGCGGCCGATAGCGGCCCGAACCGCCCCGGCCGCAGTGCGGCACCCGTATTGAAACGCACGATTCAAAACACTACGCTCGCACCATGGCCCGACCGAGGACGTTCGACGAGGAAAGGGCCCTGGAATCGGCGATGCGCATGTTCTGGGAGAAGGGCTACGAAGCCACCTCCACCCAGGACCTGTGCGACGCCACGGGTCTGGGGCGCAGCAGCATCTACAACACCTTCAAGAGCAAGCACGACCTCTTCGAGCGCGCCCTGACCCGCTACATCGACTCCACGACGGCCACCCAGCTGGCCGTCCTGGAGGACCGGCGGCACACCGCGGCCGACCGTCTCCGCGCCCTGCTGGCCGTGATCGTGGACAGCGAGACGGAACACCGGCTCGGCGGCCGCAGTCTCGGCTGCCTGACCGTGAACACCACGGTCGAGCTGGCCGCCCGGGACGTCCGCGCGGCGCGGATGCTGGAGCGCGACACGGCCCGCCGCCTGGCCGCGCTGCGCGCGACGGTCGAGGAGGGCCGGCGGGACGGCAGCATCACCTCCGAACGGGACGCCGACGCGCTGGCCCGCTTCGTGAACGCGGCGATCGGCGGCATGCGCGTCTCCGGTCAGGGCGGCGCCGACCGGACCGCCCTGGAGGCGATCGCCGAGGTCACCATGGACGCGCTGACCCGCTGAACCGCTGAACCGCTGACGCACTGATCCACCGACCCGCTGCCCCATCGCCAGGCCGCCCGCCATCCCCCCTCGCGGACCCGCGCCTTCGCCTGCCCGCGTTTTGAACTGAACGTTTCACAACCAGAGGAGAACACACCGTGCCTCGTGCCGTATACGTCCTGGCGCTCGGCATCTTCGCCATGGTGACCAGTGAGTTCGTGGTCGCCGGGCTGATGCCGCAGATGGCCCGGGGACTGGACGTGACCGTCCCGCAGATCGGGTACCTCATCACGGCGTTCGCGGTGGCCATGGCAGCCGGCGGGCCCTTCCTGACGGTGGCCCTGATGCGGGTCCCGCCGCGCACGGCGCTGTTGACGCTCTTCGCCGTCTTCCTGGCGGGCAACGTCCTGGCCGCCACCGCGCGGGACTACGCCATGATGCTGGCCGCCCGGATCGTGACCGGCGTCGCCTCACAGGCGTTCTTCGGCCTCGGCATATCGCTGTGCGCCCGGCTCACCCGGCCCGAGGTGCGGGGACGCGCCGTCGCCGTCGCCCTGAACGGCCTCATGCTCGGCACCCTGCTCGGGCTGCCGCTGTCGACCCTGGTCGGCGAGCGGTTCGGCTGGCGCGCGGCGTTCTGGGCCGTCACCCTGATCACCGTGGCCGCCGCCGCGGCCACCCTCGCCGGGGTGCCCCGCCTCGCGCGCGCCGAGGACTCGGGCGGCCTGCGTGCCGAACTGGGCGTCTTCAGGCGGCGCCGGCTGTGGCTGGTGCTGTCCACCAGCACGCTCGTCATCGGCGCCACCTTCTCCGCGTTCAGCTACCTCAACCCCATCCTCACCGAGGTCACCGGCTTCTCCCCCGGTGCCGTGCCCGTCCTGCTGATCGCGTACGGCGCCGCCACCGTCGCCGGAAACCATGTGGTCGGGCGTCTCGCCGACCGCCACGCCGTGCCGGTGCTCGCCCTCGGTCTGCTGCTCAACACGGTCTTCCTGAGCGGCTTCGCCCTCCTCGCCGGGCTCCCGGTGCCCGCCGTCGTCTGCATGCTGGGCGTCGGACTGGTCGGCGTCACCATGAATCCGGCCATGGTCACCCGGGTGCAACGCGCCGGGAACGCGGGCCCGCTGGTCAACACCGTCCACTCCTCCTTCATCACCCTCGGCGTCATCCTCGGCTCCTCCCTGGGCGCCGTGGCGATCGACGCCCGGGGGCTGCGCGCGCCGCTCTGGCTCGGCGCCGTCATGGCCGTGGCAGGTCTGGCCACGCTCCTGCCCGAATTCACCCGCCGCCGCGCGTTGGGGGACCGGGCCGCCCGGCAGCCGCTTCAGCGGTCCGTCGGCTGACCGGTGCCGGGCACCGCGCGGGTCTCGGGGATCCGCAGGGCGAGGACGGCGATGTCGTCGTGCTGGTCGTCGTTCAGCCGGTCGAGCAGTTCGTCGAGGAAGACCGGCAGGGGCTCGCGGGCCAGCGCGGTGGCGTGCTGACGCAGCCGGGTCAGCCCGCGTCCGATGTCCTCGCCGGGCCGTTCCACCAGGCCGTCCGTGTAGAAGAGCAGGGTCGATCCGGGGTCCAGGACGGTGGTGGCGGTGCGGCGGACGAGGGTCGGGTCGACGCCCAGGACGGGGGCGTGGCCCGCCTCCAGCAGCAGGGTGCGGCCGTCGGGCCGGGCCAGCAGCGGCGGGAGGTGGCCCGCGTTGGTCCAGTGGAGTCGCCAGGGCTCGGTGGAGGTGGCGTCGGTGGTGGGGGTTTCGAGGCGGGCGATGACGGCGGTGACGAGTTCGATGCCGGTCAGGCCCTGCATGACGCGGTCCAGGCGGCTCATCACTCCGGCGGGGTCGTCGCCGCTGTCGTAGGCGAGGGCGCGGAGCATGTTGCGCAGCTGGCCCATGCGGACGGCGGCGGCCAGGTCGTGGCCGACGACGTCGCCGATGGCGAGCACCGCCGAGCCGTCGGGCAGCGGGAAGGCGTCGTACCAGTCCCCGCCGACCTCGGCGCGTTCGCGGGCGGCCACGTAGCGGGCGGCGAGCTGGAGGCGGGCCAGACCGGTCAGGTCGGGCAGCAGCGAGAGCTGGAGCTGCTCGGCGGTGTACTGCTGGAGCGCGTACAGCCGGGCGTTGTCAAGGGCCAGCCCCGCCC